>NZ_JASAUT010000122.1:0-7213 GCF_029952935.1 Bradyrhizobium sp. Mp19
TTTGTTCGTCGTCGTCTTGCTCATAACGGCCCCACCTTCTCAGGAGTTGGGGCCTCCGGCAATCCCGGGGCGGTTCACGAGCAAGCCAAGCATCGGGGCTGCGTTAGACAGCGGATATTGCTTCGCTCCCGCCGGCCTCGGCGGCGCGGGGCGTGGTCAAGTCTGCCGGTGTAACCCGATCTTCTTGCCGCCCTTCTGGGCTGGGTCGATCCGACGGCCTGCCAAATAGTCAAGCCCTCCATCGACGACAATTGCCGCAAACGATCAACTACCAATACTCGCAATTGACCTGCTGATGGAGGCATGACCACCCTAGTTAATGATCGTCACTGAAAAACTGTGCAGATCCGGCTGCATCACATGCGTTGAGGCATAAAGTCATCGGCCGATGAGCACGAAAAGGATATGGCTACAACACACTTGGTATGTTTCCTTCAACCAGTCGAAAGGGCCAAATCGATACTCCATTCGAGAAACCAGAACCTTTCCAAGTGAGGTTGACGCGAAGAGATTCGCGGACGCACTGCTGAACAGTCCACCCGCGAATTCGACTACCATCCTGGCTGGCACGATAAACCCGCATTCTCCAAGGCGCGTAATTGGATCGAGCGACATAGTACTTTGGATACGTGGTCGCTGACATAATTGACAACCGCGCACGAAAACGGGTGTGTTGGCGTCATTCAGTCGATACCCATCAAAAAATTGTCTCGGGCGCTTCAGATTTCTGTGGGACGCCGATTGTGAGACTACCATCCACGATCATCTCTGAACCGGTAATGTAAGAGGACTCGTCGCTGAGTAGGAACACCTGCCTGAACGGCGTCTGCTCGGCCGATAACGACGGAACGAATGCGTTTCCGAGACAAGCCCTTTAAGGACGCAAAAATGGATGGTTGGTGGCAGTCGCCGTCTTCAAGGAAGACGCCGATGACGACGAGGAATGCAAGCACGTAACTGCTGCGGTCAGTCGCTGACCGGGCGGAAGCTGTGAAGTTAACCTTGATCTTTGAATGGCCTATGGCGCCGAGCGAAAGAGGCCATAACGAACCGCGACGAAATCTCCCGCCAACACCTGATAAACCCGACATCTACTCCGGAGCCGAATGGACCGAGACGAAAGATGCATGAGAAGCGGGCGAGCGATACTCTCCGTGAGCTGGCGAGCTTCCTCTGCCGCCGTTTGGGAGGTCGCAAAGAAATGCGAGGAACTGAAGTTGCACCTTCTGCTTCAGACCAGCCGAAAAGCTGGGCGCGAATGGCGCCAGAAGCCCCCCTGATGATGAGTGCTGAGCAGCGGCAACATCATTTCCGAGTGGCGCCGGGCCGCGTAGCTCGCGCGCTGTGCTGAGGCTTCGCGCGCTCAGAACTTGTTCCGTTGGGACGACCGCCAGGCGCCAAAGGCGCTCGGCGAGCGAAGCGATGGTTGGCCCGCGGCCATAGCTGACACCTGCGCCTGCCGATAGACGCGCTGACGCGCGGGGCGTGTGTTCATTGTCCCATCATGTCCCGTGCCGTTCCCGACGATTCTGACGACGATGTCACGGATGTCCCACGATGCCCCGGAAATGTCCTGGTCCGTGTTCCGGACGAAGCGCGCAGCTCAAGCGGGAGCTGGCACTACAAGTTTGGCCTCAGCGCCGGCTCAAACGCAGGTACGACTTACCGGGGCGCACCCGTCCAAAATCGATCTTCTAGTCATCTGGAATGCAAGTTCACCACATTATATGATAGCTCGAATCTCTGTAGGGGAGAGCGCTTTTGGCTAATGCAGGTGTGAGAGGCCGGCCGATCGCGCCGTTGGTGCCCAGTCCGCAGGAGCGAGCGTACTTGGAGAGGCAAATTCGTCGTCATCGAGTTGCCCGATCGCTATCTGAGCGGTGCCGCGCGATCCTGCGGTGTGCAGATGGCTTGCCAAACAAGTCCGTGGCTGCCGAACTCGGCATCCATGACCACACCGTTGGCAAGTGGCGCCGCCGATTTTTGAAGGATCGCTGTGATGGCCTGCTTGACGAAGCGCGACCTGGCCGCCCTCGCACGATCAGCGACAATCAGGTTGCCGCCCTGATCGAGCGAACGCTGCAAGCGACGCCGGGCGACGCGACGCATTGGTCGAGCCGCTCGATGGCTGCGGAAACTGGCTTTTCCTACACCACACCACGATCCGCCGAATGTGGTCGGCGTTCGGCTTGCAGCCGCACCGTAGCCAGACATTCAAGCTGTCGAGCGATCCGCTGTTTGTCAACAAGCTGCGCGATATCGTCGGCCTTTACCTATCCCCACCGAACCGAGCTCTCGTCCTCAGCATCGATGAGAAAAGCCAGATTCAGGCTCTCGATCGCGAGCAGCCGGTCTTGCCGATGATGCCTGACGTGCCCGGAACGGCGCACGCACAGCTATGTGCTGCACGGTACCCCCTCGCTGTTTGCCGCGCTCGACGTCGCCTCCGGGTTCGTCATCGGCAAATGCTACAAGCGCCACCGGGCAGTCGAGTTCTTGAAGTTTTTAAATGAGATCGATGCCCAGGCCCCTGAAAGCCTTGATGTCCATATCGGCATGGATAACTACGCCACCCCCAAAACACCCAAGATCAAAGCGTGGCTCGCCGCCGGCCTCACTACCATGTGCATTTTACGCCGACTTCCGCGTCATGGATCAATCAGGTCGAGCGCTAGTTCGCTGAGCTCACCAGAAAGCAGATCCAGCGAGGTGTTCACACCTCCGTCAGGCAGCTCGAGGCCGACATCCGTACCCTCATCGACTTGCACAACAGAAACCCGAAGCCCCTTCAAATGGACCAAGTCCGCAGAAACCAGATTTTGGCTTCCGTCAAACGCTTCTGCCACAAAGCCCAGCAGACTTTATGTGGCGAACTTTAGATTCAACGCGCTACGCTGCGGCTTCTTCCGTGACTAGCAGGCAAAGCCGTAAAGCATACCGATACGCTCGCACAAAATCATGCCGGCTAAGCGCCCTTTCAATATCGTCTTGAATGCGAACCCAACCGCCGCAAACGCCGGTTGCAGGAGAGGGCAGCCTCATACTCTCCTCTGAGCTGCCGCATGGTTCTCCCATGTCGATGTGCTGGAGAATCATAAAATCGTTCGGCAGGAGCCTGCCTCATCCCAAAAGCAGCGCTATCACTGCGGTGCGTTTAACGAACCAGCAACTACTCGGCGATGGACTATCCCATCACTAATCTCGCCAGGGAGTTGGAAATGGCGGCCAACTCCTCTCAGTTCGCGTTCTGTGGGCCTGTACGGCTTCGTACCCGATTCCGTGACAGCTGAGGCAAGACTCTATCGAGCTGAGCCATAGACCAGCATCTTACGCATCCCGACCTCTGCTACTTTCTATGGTCATCGAAGTGTGACCATCGATCGCGCACGGTTCGACGACGAGTGCTCGACGTTCACGGCAATGGCGTGAAACCAAATCGCAAACGCGAAGATCGCTAACAAGGCGACGGCCGCGATCGCTTCAGGGGTCGACATCCGCTTCATGGCGAGGGCCTCCGCGCGGGCAGAAAGACAGATTGATCCCGATAGGTTTACATGCCCCACCGACAGTTGCCGCCTACCGAAAAGGGGGGGCCACGCAGATGTGCAGATGTCTGCACATTCGCGGGGCCACGTAATGAAATCAAAAAGGGGTTTGTACCGCTACTTCACCTTGCCGCCTCTGGCTCAATGTATCGCAGCACGGATGCTTCGAATTCCTGGGTATGCTTGTTCAGCTTGAACGGCGTGGCCGTCGCAATACCTGCAAGGTGCTTAATCTTCGATGACCTGATGGGGTGCACGGTCTTGGAAGGCGGTGCAGACCGTGGCTTTTTGGCCATGGGTATTCTCCGCTGGGTTGACGAACCGTCAGAATATACCTTTTGCGACCGCAATCGGCAGGCATCCCGCATCGCTTCTTAGAACAGTCCGGTACTGGAAAGCTGGACACGGGCACACCCGGGTTAAACCAGGCGAATGCTGGTTCAAGACACCATCCGGCTGGTTGCACGTCGACGCGACCTCATCTCAAGGGCGTGGGCTAAACGGGAACACTAGGGCCGCCAGGCCATGAGGATCAGATTTTTCTGCGTCCAACATGAGCAGCGATTGCCGTATGGCAAAAAGGACGCTTTAGGCTGGGGGAATGGCGGCAACCAGCTTTCCCCCAAGGTACCGGATGCCCTGCCAAGCGCATTAACGAATTGCTGCCTTGGAATTGGCAGCCGCAAAGCATCGCTCCCGCCGCTTAAGCGCGATCAGCTTTCGGCCATGAATCTCGCGTCCATCAGCACGCTCACCGGCCTCGATGCGCTCGAGAATGGACGGGTTCGCGAAGGCTATCTCGCCAGAGCCCGGAGATCCCGAGCCTGGCCCGAACCTTTGGCTCGGCTGGCGAAACAGCATTCGATATGGGGGGAATTACCCGGAGACGATGCCTCCAATCCTTGGCGCCTCGAATACTTCGTACCGGGCCGGAACCGAGCGCGGCGGAAGCGCGCGGCTTCGACTAGAGCTCGCCGGCCCGGAAACCCAAGGAATTAAATGCGCGGATCTAATCGGCAACACTTCCGCGATAGCCTCAAGGACCAAATCAAGTAGGTTGTCGCCCCTGGTTGTCGCCATCTATTTAACGGCAGAGCGTCGTCGGCCTAAAGCCGTAACCCGAGCAGGGCATCTAGGTCGCCCGATGCGCGATAAGGTTCAATGCCTACATGGAAACTCGCTGGCTGCGTGCGGCGCCTGGGTGTCCGAAGATGATTTCATTTCAAGCGACGACCGGATGGCTTCGTCTAGACGCTTCGTTTTGTCCAAAGCCATTTTTCAAGTTCAGCAATTTGGTTCGAGAATGATAGGCGAACTCGGTATCCTGAGCATGATTTCGGGATCCGCCCTCGCCTTGTACGCACGTCGGCATAGATCGAAGGTCTTGGAGGCATGCGCTGGCGCGCTGCTAATTGTTGGCCTCATCTGCTTTGGTGCATCACTGCCTGAGTGATTAGCCAACCCCGGACATTTACGGAGCGAAGCTGCCTTCTTTACGATAGACAGCCTTTGGTTGCGATAGTAATTTGGTTGCCATTTAGGACGTGAGAGAGTTTCTTGGGCAGGATGGCAACGGCCGCTTCCTTCGAGCGTGGTTGGATTGCACCTCAAAGCCCGAACGAGCTGCGGATTGGTGCGTGATGCTGCTCTATATCTTTGCACAAGTCATGATCGGTTCTTGGGTTGATTTTTGGCTCACGACAACCCAACGCCTCGCCCTAGGCATTTTGCCCTTGTCGAAGCTTCTTTTCTAGGTGCCACTGGAGGCCGTCTTGGAATTGGCAGCACAACGGCTCATCGTTCGTCAGGGCACCATCGGCTGGATGGTTTACGATCGAGAACGCAAGGGGCCAGCTCTTTTAAGGAACGGCAACTGGGCCGAGAAACTGTCGAGGGAAGAGGCCGAACGAATAAAGTGTCTGCTTGCGAACCAGGTCTCCTGACCGGGCCGCTACCATCACTGAGCGCCTCTGGCCCTCAATTCAGGAGTCGTCCGTGAAGAATGCGGATCGGCCTGAGAGATAGGCAGAAGTTGTCTCGATAAAGTATTCGATTTGCAGGAAAGCCGGGTGTTGGGCCGCGCTTTCTTGCGTTTTGGGATTTTGCTTTCGAGCGATTCGTGATTCCCTGACGGCGGGTCATCGGCATTGGGGACGGCGATGAGCAAACCGCGGGATGATCGCCAGAAAGACCTGTTGCTTCCGGCCCTTGATCAAATCATCGACATGGGCCACCCGTTGGTGCGGTTGGCGGCGCTGATCGACTGGAAGTTTCTGGATGACCGCTTTGGTTCGGTGTGCCAAACCGGTTCGGGGCAGCCCGGCGTGCCGACGCGGCTTGTCGCTGGCCTGTTCATCCTGAAGCACATGCGCAATCTCTCGGATGAGGTGCTGTGCGCCCGCTGGATCGAGAACCCCTATTACCGTGTGCCACGAACACCGGCGGCGACGCCGGTGATGCTGTGTTGAAGATGGGAGTTTGGCCTCCCGGAGCCGGCCTGCAGGGGCAGGCTTCAAACCACCCCATGCTGCCGCGTTCAAAAGGCGCGGTGGTGAGCGATGAGGAAAAAGGTGGTGAATGAAACCGTCAGGTAAGTGACAAGAAGATGAGTGCAAGCGAACCGCCGATGACGTATCGAAATGGGTTCAAGACGCTGTCAAAACGGGCGTGGGGTAGTAGCGCTCGGAGGAGTGTGGGCGGAGCCTGTTTACGGCCCACGCGGCAGCCGGTGCATAGGCGGCATGATCTCGTCACAGGCTTCAACACGGAACGTGGGAACCTGACGCAATGCGTCAGGGGCGGAGCAACCCGTAATAGTGACGAAGCGGCTGTAATGGCCGTGGAGCAAAGGGGTTGCGTTATCCTGCCGGCGTCACTGTGCCAACCGGGAACACCGGGAGGAGCACGGTGAACTCCGGCAAACCGTTGCCCATCACCAAGCGGATGGTGTGGGAGGCCTATAAGCTTGTGAAGAAGAAGGGAAAGGCGGCGGGCGTTGATGGCCAGAGTCTAGAGGACTTTGCCGGCGATCTTGAGAACCACCTCTACCGGCTGTGGAATCGGTTGGCGTCAGGAAGTTACTTCCCGCCACCAGTGCGGCGGGTCGAGATTCCTAAGGCCGGCGGTGGGGTTCGTCCTCTTGGCATACCGACGGTCGCGGACCGTATCGCCCAGATGGTGGTCAAACGGTGTCTGGAGCCGGAGTTGGATGGAGAATTTGATCCGGACTCCTACGGCTACAGGCCCGGAAAATCGGCCCATCAGGCCATAGAGCAGGCGCGTAAGCGGTGCTGGCAGCACGACTGGGTCGTAGATCTCGACATCAAGAGCTTTTTCGACACGATCGATCATGAACTCTTGATGCGCGCGGTCTATCGACACACGAAAGCTGACTGGATCCGGCTCTACATTGAGCGGTGGCTTAAGGCTCCGGTCGAGATGCCCGATGGATCGGTTCAGGCGAGGACGACAGGCACGCCTCAAGGGGGTGTGGTCAGTCCAATCCTGGCAAACTTGTTCCTGCACTACGTGTTCGACGTTTGGATGAAGGGGTCTTATCCCCACATTCCGTTCGAACGCTACGCCGACGACGGTGCGCCACGACGGCGCGAAGGAGGTGTGATGTAGAGCACCTTTGAGCAGCCTTGCTGCACAGAAGATGGGGGTTG
>NZ_JASAUT010000123.1:0-7031 GCF_029952935.1 Bradyrhizobium sp. Mp19
GTTCGTCGTCGTCTTGCTCATAACGGCCCCACCTTCTCAGGAGTTGGGGCCTCCGGCAATCCCGGGGCGGTTCAGATTGGATTAGATCGTCCGGGCTTAGGTCCCCGACTTAGCCGGCGGCCCTCATCTTACCCCGTGGACGCTTCAACCCGAGAAGCTTGAACACGTGAGCGCTGATCTTCTCTGTAAGTCCGTATGTCCGCCTCTGCCGATGAGGTGGCTCGCCCTAGACTGCGCGTCCGAGGGTTGCTTGGGCGAACCGAGCCGATTCTCATCACGGGAGGACGAGCCGTGGCAGATTATAGGGAAGCATTCGTCGAAATCGATGTGGCCAAGCTAAGAAATGCCGTCGCGATTGCGGATGCAGGCCGGCGGGGGAGGTTCGGTTCTTCGGACAGGTTGATGCTTCGGCCACCAACATGCGCCGCGTCCTAGGGCGGATCGCCAACCGGTTTGACCGCGTCCACTTCTGTTACGAAGCCGGGCTCTCAGAGCCTACTACAGGTGTCCACTCATTCGGAGGAGGTTCAGGATCAGGGAAGTGAGCCCGAATAATCCGCTAGGCGTGAGTATTATTCTAATCCCTCGACTCAAAGGAGGTTGACCGGCATCGTCAACTTAATCGACCGCTGAGCTGAAGGAGGCAATTCTCAAAGGTTCGAGATTCGGCCATTGTGCTTGTCGTGGAGATCTCGCGCCAAGTTGCAAAGGCTCGCTCGCGCGAAGCACGACGGAAGTCGGCAGTGACAGCTCCGGGATAGGGGATGTGGAAAAGGTTCGCGACCTGATCGTGAACTGACAGAAACCGTTGAGCCTGATGGCACGATTTGAAACGCTTCATGATCCGCTCGCGTCGCCGCGTCGGCTGATGAGAATTCTCGGCCCGATTGTTGAGAGCTTTGTGTGGCGATGTTCGACGTGAAAGCCCATCTTCGCCCTCGCAGTGCCGTACGAACGGAGCTTGTCCGTGATCATCAGGCGCGGCGGCGTGCCGACGGATTTCAAGAGCTTCTTCATGGGCCGCTGCGCAACGCGCGAGTCTCTTCGGCGCTGGATCAAGACGTCGAGAACGACGCCATTTTGGTCGACAGCGCGCCAGAGCCAATGTTGTTCACCCGCGATCGAAATAACGACTTCGTCCAGATGCCATTTGTCACCGCGAGCGGGAGCGCGCTGGTCGGATCCGATCGGAGAACGCCTTGCCGAATTTCCGTCCCTACTGGCGCACGGTTTCACAGGTCACGCCAATGCCACGGTCACGCCAATGCCACGCGCCGCCAGCATTTCCTCGACCATGCGCAAGCTTAAGGGAAGCCGGAAATGCAACCAAACGGCATAGCTGATTACTTCCGGTGCGAAGCGATGGCGGCGATAAAGAGGGTCCCGGACGGTCGGCATGCCCGTCGCCTACCCCCTCGGGCGCTCCAATTCGTTAACTTGACGGTGCCGGTTGGGGAGTGGGCCTACAAGCTTTGGCAGGCGACGAACTCAACGAGTTAAGGTATTCTGGAGGAAACTCGGTCGCGCATCTCCGCTCAAAGCCGGGACGCGACCAGATCAAGGAGATCACGGATGGCCCACAAGACACTGGTCAATCAGAGCTGGCCGTTGTTTACAGTGTTGCTCATCACGCGTATTGGCTCGGAGCCCAACCAGTCCGTGGCGACGCGCGGCAGCAGCTGGGATAACGTGCTGAACACACATGACACGCTGACCTTCAGCGGAACGAGCGGCCTGAACGTGGTGGGCTCGAATACGTAAACGCGGTCCACGGCGCTACGACCACCGACTCTCTACGGTCTGAACGCCGCCGGCAGCTTGGTGGAAGCTTCCGTCGGCGACCAACACGTCTCGGAAATCCGACGCTTTGTCGTGCTTGGATATCGTCCGCTCTCTTCACTTCCAGACAGTGCGTCGCCGCCGGTTAAGCCTGTGGTCAGGCATTGGCACAAGCGAATTCCTTGAAAGAGATCGTCAACCACGACTATCGCAAGGCCCAGAGAAACCGGGACCGGACCGGCGCTTCCCCACATGATGCTCCGGTCCCTATCCAATTCTGAACCGATGATGTGACGCCGACCATGCTGCCCAGTTCTCAACAGGCCCGAGATGTGGCCTATCAGCTTCACGCCTATACCAACGCGCGGTCGCACCAACGGGCCGGGCCGCTCATAATTGAACGCGGCGAGGGCCCCTACGTCTTCGACACGGCAGGCAAACGCTACCTCGATGCGATGGCCGGTCTCTGGAGTGCGGGTCTTGGCTTCAGCGAAAAGCGGCTTATCGAAGCCGCGCATCGCCAGATGCAAATCTTGCCATTCTATCATACCTTCGCATCACGATCGAATGGGCCTTCCATCGCGCTTGCCGAGAAGCTGGTGAAGATGTCTCCGGTGCCGATGAGTAAGGTGTTCTTCACAAACTCCGGCTCGGAAGCAAACGATACGGTGTTGAAGCTGATCGCCTATCGGTCGAATGCATTGGGCCAGCCTCAGCGCAAGAAGGTCATCAGCCGGTTGCGCGGCTATCACGGCGTCACGATCGGTGCGGCAAGCCTGACCGGATTTCCCGACAATCACCGCTCTTTCGATCTGCCGCTGCCCAACGTTATGTACACGGGCTCCCCCCATTTCTACAAAGACAGCCGTGCGGGCGAATCGGAGGAGACCTTTGCGGCGCGTCGGGCCGAGGAGCTCGAGTCGCTGATTCAGCGCGAAGGTGCCGATACCATTGCAGCATTCTTCGGTGAGCCCGTAATGGGCGCGGGCGGGGTCATCGTTCCGCCGCCGACTTACTGGGACAAAATTCAAAGGGTGCTAAAAAAGCATAGCATCCTTTTGGTCGCTGATGAGGTGATTTGCGGCTTTGGCCGGACCGGAAAAATGTTCGGTTGCGAAACCTACAACATCGCGCCCGATGTAATCGTAGTTTCGAAGCAGCTCACGTCCAGTTATTTTCCGTTATCGGCGATCATAATGAATGACTACATGTTCGAACCAATCGCGGACGAGAGCAATAAGGTTGGACTGCTGGCTCATGGCTTCACGGGCGGTGGTCACCCGGTCGGAGCCGCCGTTGCGCTCGAAAACCTCAAACTCATCGAGGAGCGGGCTCTGATTGCGAACGTTGGCCGCATCGGGGCCTACATGCAGGAACGGCTGCGCACGCTCGTTGACCATCCACTCGTTGGGGAGGTCCGCGGCGTTGGCCTTATTGCGGCAATCGAGCTGGTGCTGGACAAGAAACGGAAAGTCGCCGCTACCACTCCGGGCGACGTTGGCAGCATCGCGAGCCGGTTGCTGCAAGAGCGAGGGATCATCGTGCGGAATGTAGATGATGCATTGTCGATATGCCCACCTCTGATCGTCAACAAGGATCAAATCGACGAACTCGTCGACGGGATCACGGGCATGCTCCACGATCTTAAGGCGACTGTGGTTAATTGTCGCGAGCCTCACTAGCGTTCACTCAACTCCGCTTAGTGCGCCTCAAGTCCGATTGCCTGGACAGATCCACCAATGATCGATACACGGCGCATAACGCGCATGCATTTGCCCGATCGGACCGGTGCTTCCGCAAATCCTCGGCGCAGTCGAAGTCAGGCGTAACAATTATAGGGCGAGATCCACGGCGCGAGATGCAGCCGCCCGGAAAGCGTGACCCTCATCGCGGCGAATCACGAAGGCCTGCCTTTCGCAGCAAGAGGCGTTGACGATCGCTGGGCCTCGCTCTCGATCAAGGTAAACGGGATGGATTTATCTCGGTTGGCACAATGGCGACGATAGCATCTACGCCGCAAGGTCGACCAGGGCTTGGACCACGCCTCAGCCGCCGACCTCGAAGCGGCTGATCCGGAAGACGCAGCCCCTGCGTCAAGCGACCGCCCTCAAAGGAAGCTTGAGCCGAAGCTTCTCGCCGAGACCGAGTACCGGGCAAGTCGGCCGGGGGACAGGTAGGAAACCATTTTTCAAGGACTTGCGAGATTTCCCCGAGATCATGCCGCTTGCTCGCGGCCAAGGTAAAGATGGTGACTTTTCTAGATTGCGAATTGAGCGACGTTGCAGCTTCGCTCAAGCGGCAACCCCGCGGTGGCGTCTGATTGAGCACGAAAGCAAATCGGCGGTTGAGCCTACGAATGGCAATCAGCGTAGGTATCGCAGCTTCGATGTCGGCCAGACTTGGACGCACCGGGATCAGGCAAAGATCGGCACTCGCGATGGCACGCATAGCCAGTGCATTGTTCGTGGGAGCGGTATCGATAATTGTAAGCCAGATCCCCTCAGCTTCAAGGCTGACGAGCGCCTCTTCTATTCCGGCGGGATCGGCGACCCGAACGACCCGCGGATAGGGATGCCCGCGCCGCTCTATCCATTTTGAGATCGTCTCTTGTGGATCCGCGTCGACAATTCCGACGCGCTCCCCGTGTCCCATCGCGGCCACTGCGATTCCGACCGTCAGCGTGCTCTTGCCGCTTCCTCCTTTTTGGGTGACTAGAGCAAGGACATACATCGCCTGCGCGTCAGGGACAACAACGACATGAAAGACACGAGGTGAGCCTACCATTCCGTCTCGCAAATCGCATCAATAGCGAGCGCGGAACTCACAATCAAATCGGAGCGCAGCCACTAACTATAGTAGCGCGCTATACGGCGTCCAACGCCGGCCGGTCCAAACATTGGGCCACGCGGACATTCCATAGCCAACCCGAACGTTTAAAGGTGCTGGCCAGCGCTGCTACAAAAGCAGACTCTCGCATAATCCGCCCCTTACTGTTTGCCGCTTTCGCGACGGCGCATCGAGTGATAACCTGCCTTTTCTCGCCAGGCACAGTGTTTGTGAGGGAATCCGTTTAGCGCGCATACCGGAATCGTGAGTCCGCTGTTGCCATTCTGACAAATTCAGCGGGAGGTCGTAAGCAGGCGCTGGGGCACTGCAACGGAAAGGTGCACGGACGGCAGGGTAAGGCGCCCGTGCGAGTTGCGGTACGAAGAGCTTGGCCGTCGAGAGGACAATCGCAAGCGACCAGGCCATGTGGCTCAGCAACCCTCGTGCCAGACGATGAAAGAAAGGCGAGAGAGCAGAACGGCGCACTGTCACACTGGCGCCAGCTAACTGTTCGTGCAGCGCCGGACACGCGCATCATCAACCCGACACGGTTGAGCGAGATGAGACGTGCGACGTATGATGCCGAGGACGCAAGGTGATTGGATCAATCTCGCCATCTGTAAAACGATCGGCTCGCCTGGTCTCAAGCCGAGATTTTGCAACATTTCAGGTTCAAGCGGGAAGTTGAGCATTGCGGCAGTGGCGCCGTCGTCTTGTCTGGCGGCCGGGTGCGTCTGGTGCAAGCTGTTGATCGTCTCGACAAGAGGGAATCGACGCCTTGCCTGGCCTCCACATCGGCCGCGGCGGCCTCGGGGGACAATGTCAATCGGTAGGTCATGTACAGCCGCATCTGGTGGTCGGTGCCAAGGCGGGATTCTCGAAAGCGAGTGCGTATCGGATCGAGGGCGATGCGCGTCCGCCATCCCAGAAGAAGGGGCCGAGGGGGCGGGGACGGTCCGATCCGCTCGCCCCCTACTGGGACGCCGAGATCATTCCGATCCTGAAGGCTGCACCCGGCATCCGCGTGATCGGCGTGCTGGACGAATTACGCCGACGGCATCCCAACCTCAACCCCGCGCTCAACGGCCCCGAACAGGACGTGATCTTCCGCCAGGAGCACGAGCCCGCTGGTTCCGGCCGACCGCGCCGGCCTCATTAGCCGCCGCCGGCGGCGTCTTGGTTTGTTTCGCGTGACATGACAGTTCCTTCCCTTCGCTCTCGATATTAGCGGAACGGCGCCACACTCGGTACCTGTTGAAAATCGCTGCAATCCAGCTTATAGTCACGCTGGTCTCTATAGTCACAGGAGCGGATCGTGACAGCCTCCCGAAAGACCCCTGCGCCCGAAACCGACCATTGGACCGTGGCTGGCGCCAAGGCGCGCCTCTCCGAGGTGATTGAACGCGCCCAGACCGATCCGCAGATCATTACTCGCCACGGCAAGCCCAGTGTCGTCATCGTCTCCGCCGAGGAATGGGCGCGCAAGACCGACCGCAAGGGCACGCTCGCCGAATTCCTGATGGCCTCGCCGCTGCGCGATGCCGATCTCGATCTCGAGCGGGTTCGCGATCAGCCGCGCGACCTTGATCTATGAATGTCCTGCTCGATACCAACGTGCTGTCGGAGGTTCGCCGGCCGGCGCCCGATCCGAAAGTGCTCGCGTGGCTTGATACGATCGACGAGGATCGGGCCTTCATCAGCGTTGCGTCGATCGCCGAACTCCGGCGCGGTATCGCCCTGATGGACGACGGCCGCCGTCGCGAGGCGCTTTCTGCCTGGCTCGCGGAGGATCTGCCGGCGCGCTTCGCCGGCCGGATTCTGCCGATCGACCCGGCGATCGCCGGGCGCTGGGGTGATCTGATGGCGCAAGCCCGACAGAGCGGCTTTGCGCTCTCGGTCATGGACGGTTTTTTTGCGGCCACTGCTCTCGACCGGGAGCTCGTACTCGCGACTCGCAACACCAAGGATTTTGCGCCGCTGGGTGTGCCGCTTTTGAACCCCCGGACCGATGAAGGAGCGCTGGGATGACCGTCGCTGCCCGGCTCCCCGACGCCGCTTCGCTCGAAACCGTCCTGGCTGGCCTCGGTCCGGCGTCCGCCGACGCGGACCTGATCCCAGCCTTGACGGTAGGCCTTTCCAGGCTTCGCGTTCGGCATCGCGCCGATCGATGACGATTACTGGCGCGACACCCGATCGGTTCTGCGAGCACGCGGCTTGGCGAATTGCGGCCGTGGATGATTGCCGAACTGGCCAAGGAAAATGGCGATGTGACGGCGGTCTGGGAGCGGTTGAAGGAGATCGATCTTCAGATCACCGAATGGCGCGGCATCAGCGTCTTCGTGTCGGCGCCGACGGGGCAATCGGCAGCACCTTGCAGATCGGCTCGACCCCGTAAGCCTCGCGATGATCGTCGATGAAGGCGATCA
>NZ_JASAUT010000124.1:0-6876 GCF_029952935.1 Bradyrhizobium sp. Mp19
GCGCGCATTCTCTCGCCCCCGAATCAACACGTAGGCAAGAGAATCACGTGGCGCTATTTAGGTACAGACCCTAGTTCACTTCACCTCGGTGCGGACCGGCGAGCCCTTCAGCCCGTTGTTGTCGTAGGCCTTGCGCAGCGTGCCGTTGGCGACCGCCTCCGTCATGAACCTGGTGGCGAAGGCCGCGGCGAGCGGATGGTTGAGCGGCACCGCGACCGCGGTGACGGTCTGCTTGAAGGTCTCGTCCAGCACGCGCGTGCCCGGGATCTTCTTCGCCATCGCATTGAGCTGATCGCGCGACAATGCGAAGGCGTCGATCTCGCCGCTCTTCAGCAGATTGAAGATCTCGTCATAGGTCTGATAGCCCGTGACCTTGGCGTGCTTGAGATGGGCGATCGCGCCGCGCATCGTCGTGGTGGCATTGACGGCGGCGACCTTGACGCCGTCCTGGTCGAGCGTGGCGAAATTCGTGATCGTCGAGCCGGGCTTGACGATATAGGTGGCGTCGGCAACCTCGTAGATCGGCCCGAATGTCATCTTGGTCTCACGCTCGGGATCCTTGGGCAGGAAGGTGATGTCCCAGGTGTTGTTGGCCGCCGCGTCGGTGATCTGGCCGGAATTCTGATGCACGACATATTCGACGGGGATGCCGAGTTGCGCAGCCATCTCGCGGCCGAGATCGGCGGGAACGCCCGCATAGCCGTTCTCGGTCTTGGTCGACCAGAACGCGCCGCCGGCCGGGCTGATCGCGATCGCGACCCGGAGCTTTCCGGTCGGCGCGATCTGATCCTTCAAGGCGTCGGCATCCGCTGATGTGGCCATGACAATCACTCCCAAAACGAGGCCGGCCAGACGCAGCAGTCGAGACGACATCAGACTTCCTCCACGCCGAATCTTGCTGTCCGGCAGGCGCGCAACAAACCGTACGGCGCGGCCTTGTGCAAGCGCCGGTTCCCGCAAGGGAGCTATCCGTATCGGCCTATCTGACCCGGATGGTGATTTTTTCGGAGACGACCGGCGGGCTGAATGGATAGTGCTTGGCGTCGCCCAGCACCAACTGCAGGGTGTGCTTGCCGGGCGCCAGATCGAGCTGCGTCTCGGTCTGGCCCGCACCGAAGTGCAGATGAGACTTGTCCGACGGAATCGGCTCATTCGGGTTCAACGGCTCATTCACGTCGATCAGCAGATGGTGATGGCCGCTGTTCGGGTAGTCGTCGCCGGCATGGGTGACGCCCATGTTGCGCAGCCCAAAGCGGCACCAGAACGGGCTTTTGAGCTTGGCGCCGTCGCGCGGCCAGATGAAATACAGCTTGGTGTCCTTGCCGGCCGGCTTGTTCTGGGCGTCGGCCGGGGCCGCGAACAGCGTCAGTGCCGCAGCGAGCATGATCAAGCCTGCACTTTTCATAGCCCCTCCATGAAGCCTGGCGATCAGGGACGATCGCTCAGGGAGACAGCGCGACCCGGAAACCGTGGGTCGGATAACGAACATAGGTGTCGTAATTATCGCGATTGGCCGGGCGCACATAGCGTGCGTCATTCTTCCACGAGCCGGAGCGGATGACATGCGAGGCGCAGTCGCCGCCGGACCAGACCGCACCGTCGGTCGGCGCGCCCTGGTAATTCCTGTGCCAGCAATCCTCGACCCACTGATCGACCCCGCCGCCCATGTCGTAGAGGCCGAACGGATTCGGCTTGAGGCTGCCGACCTTGACCGGCTGCTCGGCCGAACTATCGCCGCCGCAATCCTTGCATCCGGCGTGGCCCGATTGCATCTGGTCGCCCCACCAGTACTTCGATTGCGTTCCGCCGCGCGCCGCATATTCCCACTCGGCTTCGCTCGGAAGCCGGTAGGGCTTCTTGGTGCGCTCGGCGAGCCAGGTCACATATTGCTTCGCATCGCTCCAACTCACATTGGTGACCGGAACGTCGTCCTTGCCGCTGGCCGTGAAGCCGCAGGCCTTGGCCGCCGCGCAGGCGTTCCATTCGCGGACCGTGACCGGATATTTGCCCATGGCAAAGGGCTTGACCGTCACCCGGCGGATCGGCCGCTCGGAAGGATCGTCATTGCTTCCCATCGAGAAGCTGCCGGCTTGAAGCAAGACCAGTTCGGGCTCCGGCAGGTCCGGGGTGGGGCTCGCGGAGGGCGCAGGTTGAGGCGACGCTTGCTGCGTCGGTGCCGCCGGGGTCGGACTTGCGGTTTGGGTCGGAGCCGGGCTTGGTGCCGGCGGCTGGACGGCAGGCGATGCCGTCGGTGACGGAGGCGCCTGTGCCACTTCGGCCGGCTTGCCGCGCGGTTGCGCCAGCAGATACCACAGCACGCCCCCCGCAATGATCGCGATCGCCAATCCGAGCAGCGTGAGCAGGACGGACTCACGGCGCCTGCGCGTCCGTTGGTACGCGGCGGCATCCGGCAGCACGCGATAGACTCGGACCGGATCGGTGATGTTCTTGACCTTGCGGTCGCCGAGCGATTCGTATCCGCAGACCATCTTGTGCTTGATCTGCTCGTAGATGCCGCCGGAGATAAAGACGTCACCCGGCGCCGCGATTCCTTCCAGACGCGAGGCCACGTTGACGCCGTCGCCATAGATATCGTCGGGCTCGATGATGACGTCGCCGAGGTTGACGCCGATCCGGTACTCGATCCAGTGATCTCGCGCGACCGCCGCGTTGCGGCCGATCATGTTCTGCTGGATCACGATGCTGCAACGGACGGCCTCGACAGGACTGTCGAACATCGCGATGAAGCCGTCGCCGGTGGTCTTGACCAGCTTGCCATGGTGCTCGGCGATGGTGGGCTCGATCAGATCGCGCAGGATCCGCTTGACGCGCGTATGCGTGCCTTCTTCATCAAGCTGCATCAGCCGGCTGTAGCCGGCGATATCGCCGGCAACGATCGCGGCCAGGCGCCGCGGCATTGAATCACCGGGAGGCTGTGTATTGTCGGGCTGTGACCGGCCTGACTTGAAGTCGCGAATTTCTCCCATGGCGCTCCGGCTGCTCCGCAAAGACGTGCTCAAGGCGCAACCGGCGCCTTCGTCCCCGAGGCCCGCTTGAGCCTACCACACCTGCGGGTCGGGACAAAGTTCGCGAAGCGTGACCATGTCACGGTTGTCCGCCGTCGGCCGAGGCCCGCCGGTCGGGTGGGCGGGCACGCCTTGCCGCAACGGTAAACGGGCGGCAAAAGCGCCCCTGCGTCAGCCCGCCTGCGTGGCCGGGGTGCGGATCTCGCGCGGCAGGATGATCGCGGCCGCGATCGCCAGCAGGCACAGCGCCGCGAAGGCGCGCAGCATCATCGAGAAGCCGCCCTGGTCGTACAGCCAGGCCACCAGGCCGACGGAAGCGCCGGCCGCGGTGAAGCCGACGAAATAGCGCACCGCATAGGCGCGCGAGCGCCATTCCTCGGTGGTGTACTTGCCGACCATGGCATCGTTTACCGTGACCTGGCCGAACGCGCCCATCACGATGCCGATCGAGACCACGATCAGCGGCAGGTTGGACAGGCTCGCCGCAAGATAGAGGAACGGCGCCAGCAGGAACGACAGCGGCAGCGCCACCGTCTTGAGCGAATATCTGTCGAGCAGCTTGCCGATGGTGTACTGCGTCATCGCGCCGAACACATAGACCCCGGCCGCGATCACACCGAGCAGCGCCGGGCTCCTGGTCAGATCGGCAAGCCGTTCGGCGAACAGCTTCGGCAGCGCCACCGTCACTGCGTTGAAGGTGGTGGAGATCGCGATCACCACGATCAGGAGCGACAGCACCACGCGCCACATGTCCTCCTTGGCGACCCGCGCCTGGGCTGCGGCCTGCCTGGAGCCCTTGCGGTCCTCATGCACCACCGTCATCGCAAAGACGATGCCGATCAGCACGGTGACCGTGCCGGGCACGATGAACGCCCAGCGCCAGCCGAGATACTGGCCGATCACGCCGGTGACCAGCGCCGACGAGGCGACGCCGAGATTGCCCCAGACGCCGTTGATTCCCATCTGGGCGCCGAGCTTCTCGGCATAGGACACGATCATCGCGGTTCCGACCGGATGATAGATCGAGGCGAAGATGCCGATCGCCAGCAGTGCGGCGCCGAGTTGCAGCGGCGTCTGCACGAAGCCGACCGAGATCATCGACAGGCCGATGCCGACGAAGAAGATCACCATCATGTGGCGGCGGCTCCAGCGGTCGCCGAGCCAGCCCGTGACCAGCGAGCCGGCGCCGAAGGCGATGAAGCCCGGGGTCGCATAGGGCAGGAGTTCCGAATAGGCCATGCCGAGCGCCGGGCCCATGATGATGACGGCGGCGGCGAAAATCAGCATCGCGTAGTGATCGATGAAATGGGCGGCGTTGACGAAGGTGATCACCCGGCTGGGACTGTTGCTAGGACCGTTCATCGGCACGTCTCTCACGCGATTCTTCAATTGCTCGAAAATAGGTTATAGGTGCTTGTCCTGACGGGATGTCGCCAATGACTATCGCTGAGCCGCCAATAAGAGCCCTCCACCAGGATCGGCGCGTCACCGGGGACGGCGTGCATCTGGTGGCGCGCAGCTACCGCAAGGGCGTCCGGCTCGACCCGCACATGCACCGCGAGGCACAGCTGGTCTATGCCGCCAGCGGCACCATGCAGGTGACGACGCCCAAGGGGCGCTGGCTGGTGCCGCCGGACCGCGCGGTGTGGGTCCCCGCCCTGCTCCCGCACGCGATCGACGTGCTCGCCGACATCGAGATGCGCACGCTGTATTTCGACCAGGCCTGGCTTGCGCGCGAAAAGCGCAGCGACAGCCTCGACCACGAATTCGTGGTGCGGGTGTCACCGCTGGTGCACCAGGCGATCCTGGCACTGTTCGACGCCTCATGCGGACGCGAGCGCACCGCTCTGTTGATCCGCCTCGTGATGCTGGAGCTGCACCAGGCCGAGGATTCGGCGACCTTCATCCCGCTGCCGCAGGAGCCGCGCTGCCGCCGCGCCGCCGACATCGTGCTGGCCGATCCGACGAAGGACCACGACATCGATGCGCTGGCGCGCACGGTCGGCACCTCGGCGCGGACGCTGTCGCGGCTGTTCTCGGCGGAGACGCAGCTCTCGTTCAAGAGCTGGTGCCAGCGCGCCCGCATCGCGGCCGCCATCGAGCGCCTGTCGAGCACCGCGAACGTTTCGGTCAAGCAAGTCGCCTCCGACCTCGGCTATGCCAGCGTGCCGGCATTTTCCCACGCGTTCCGCCAGGTTACCGGCAAGACACCGACCGCGTTCGCGGAGAAAACGTGAACGGGATTCGCCACCGGGCGCAGCGACGACGAATTATACCGCTGTCGCGCTGCGACATATTTCCGTACGATCCATGCGCTTGATTGCAGTGCTCCCGACCTTAAATCCCGTGTAAGGTCCGGCTTCACTGGATACGACCTGCTGGATACGACCTGCTCATGGCCAATGCCTTCTTCTCCGATCTGCTCTCGACGATTTCCGAACGCGGCCGCGTCCTGCTCGGCCGCGCCAGCCCGGCCAACGACAAGCAGGATGCTTCCGAACTGCTGGAATTGTGCGAAGCGCTGCTGTCCGGCCGCGGCGAAGCCTCCGGCACTGCGATGGCGCGCGAAGTGCTCGACCGCTACCACCACCTCGATGCCGCCGGGCGGCTGTCGTTCTTCCAGACGCTGGCCCGCGATTTCGGCCCCGATCACGCCAAGCTGGCGCAGGCGATCGAAAGCTGGCGCGCCAAAGCCAATGGCGACGACGCCAGCGACCTGCATTTCGCCTCCGAGCCGCGCCGCCAGGAATTGATCCGCCGGCTCAATCGCGCGCCGGGCGGCACCGGCGAACTGGTGTCGATCCGCTCGGATCTGCTTTCATTGATGAAGGGCAACAAGGACCTCGCCGCGCTCGATCGCGACGTGGTGCACCTGCTCTCGTCCTGGTTCAACAGGGGATTCCTCGTGCTGCGCAGGATAGACTGGTCGTCGCCGGCCAATATTCTGGAGAAGATCATCCGTTATGAGGCCGTCCACGAGATCCGCGATTGGGACGATCTGCGCCGCCGCATCGATCCGATCGATCGCCGCTGCTACGCCTTCTTCCATCCGGCTCTGGCCGACGAGCCGCTGATCTTCGTCGAGGTCGCGCTCACGGAATCCATCCCGGGCGCGATCGCGCCGCTGCTTGCGGAAGAGCGCGAGCCGGTCCCGGTCGAGCGCGCCCGCACCGCGGTGTTCTATTCGATCTCCAACACCCAGCGCGGCCTTGGCGGCATCTCCTTCGGCAGCTTCCTGATCAAGCAGGTGGTCGAGGAGCTGCGCCGCGAATTGCCGAAGCTCGACAACTTCGTGACGCTGTCGCCGGTGCCGGGCTTCATGCAGTGGGTCAAGCAGGCCGACGACGTGCCGCTCACGGAGGAGGACCGCCAGCTGCTCGAAAGCCTCGGCAAGCCCGACTGGTTCGAGAACGCCGAGCTCGCGACCCAGCTGCGCGCCGTGCTGGAGCCGCTTGCCGCCTACTATTTCCTGAAGGCGCGCACACCGAAGGGCCGGCTGATCGATTCGGTCGCGCGTTTCCACCTCGGCAACGGCGCACGGCTGGAGCGGATCAACTGGCTCGGCGACCTCTCGCCCAAGGGCCTGCGTGAATCCGCCGGCATCATGGTCAACTACCTCTACCGCCTCGACGACATCGAGAAGAACCACGAGGCCTACGCCAACAATGGCGAGGTGATCGCCTCGAGCGCGGTGAAGAAGCTCCTGAAGGGCGAAGGCCGGCGGCTGCTGGACATGCGGCTGGGGTGACGGGGATACAGCGCAATCTCTCCCCTCGTCGTCCCGGCGAAAGCCGGCAACTGTTATGTTGGTTTGGTCTGCAGGTAGGGCTTTCGGTCTCGCATCATGGCA
>NZ_JASAUT010000125.1:0-6873 GCF_029952935.1 Bradyrhizobium sp. Mp19
AGGCGGACTTCTCTTGCTTCGGGTATCATCCCGACCTTGAATCACGACTCACGTTCCAAGAAAAGTGGGTACTAGGCACTCCGTCGGCGGGAATGCCGGCTGGAGGCGTCCGAACCCCTCCGGTGCGCCCCGTTCACGTCTGGCGCTCCTGCTCTCCCGCTTTCGCCGACGAGGTCCAGTCGGGCCCACTCCACAGCCCTGAAGATCAAGTTCACCTATGTGTTCAAGCGGAGGACATTCCCGGGGCGACCGGGGCCCCGGCAGGACCACAATTGACAATGGAGACCCCGGAGTGCCTGACTAGCTCCCAAACGCAGAATGTTCTCACCCAAGATCCGGCCGAAAAGGACGAGCTCAACAGCTGCCTGGAGGCCGTCGCCGACCGGTTCGGATTGCGTTGGCTTGAGCAGGGCGACAGAAACCCTGTGCCATCGCTATGGCAGGCCAAGCAAGCACGCTCTTGCGACCAATGAGCTGGTGACCTTAGGCTATGCCCTTTGGAGGTTCGCTAAGGCCGATCTGAACGGGACCCGACATCAAGTCAATCAGTTGAAGATCGGGAGCGATGGCGAATGCGCCGGCAACGACATCGCGCTTACCAGCGCGGCGTTCAAGCAGGCCAACCTCGCCGGCCAGGCTTTTTGGCCACGAGATCTGTATCGAAGCCAACATGGTCCATTGCGCGCAGCGCGCCGGGCCACAATGGATTGAGCATGCGTATCAAAACTTCACGTTGAAGGTGGCATTCAGTCCGTTCTGGGTGAGGCCTGAACCGAACTGGCCTTGATAGGCGATGCCAAGGGTGCTGTTGCTCGAAATCTGGAAGTCCAGACCGGATTGCACGAGTGCCACATCCTTGCCGATGGATACGCCCGAAGCTGCAAAAGCGCTGGAACCTGCAGCAAAGCTGGCTGTCGACAGCGGAACAATGTCACCCAGGGCATGACGCCAGCCAACATCAGCGCGCGCAGTCGCGGCAATGTGGCCAAGTTGAATACGGGTCGTCGCGTAGACGCCGAACGTGGAGAGCGTCGTATCCATCGTGTCAGCGCGAATACCAAGCGCCGCCCCGTTCAATCCCCTTTCGTAAAAAGCATCCGTCGCGACGCGAACGTGGGCGAGATTGGCATAGGGCTCGATCATGGAATACTTGCCGAGATGGACTTTGTAGCCCAATTCGCCAAAAATCTGGAAAGTGCCCGCATCGTGATCCGAGATCAAGTTGTCGTTGAACCCCGGGACTCTAACGTTGCGGCTCATCTCAAGATCGTGCCATGTATAGGCAATGCCTGAGCGGAATGCGACGGCTCCTTCCGGTGCGGTCCACTCGGTGCCGGCATAGGTCCCGAACGTGTAATTGTCACTGCGGCCTGACGACGAAGCAGCGCCAGCCTTGAAAGTGGAGCGGCTATAGCCAGCAAGAACACCGAAGCGCCAGTCCTCAAATACCGGCCTGTCGATACCGGTCATGAAGCCGCTGATGCTGGATCTGGTGCTTGCGGCATTGCCGTCACCTGATTGGGTCGTCCATCCGCCAAAGGCAGAAGCCCACGCGGCATAACCCTGCAGGTCATAGGATGGCGGATCAGAAGACGCCGCGGCGATGGCACCGATGGCAGGGACGGAATCGTCACCTGGCCTTTTCTGCTCAGGACCATAACCTACTGCATTCATCGCTGATGATGGCGCCCCGCCAAACGCCTGTTCCAGGCGGTCGTAAACCGCCGATCGCGCATAGAAGCTGTCATTGATACGTCTGCCCTGTTCGGAGGCATAGACGGAGGGCGAGAGCTGTCGCAGCGCAGATGTCACCGCTGTGCCGTCAGGCGAGGAGAAGTCGAGTGCCGCGACGAGCGGGTGCAGCCCCGACGCAGCATTGCCGGCGACTTGATCGAGCGCCGCGCCCACCTCGCGGCTGTTGGCATCGGCTCCATATCGCGAGTAAGCATCGGATGGACGGGAGAGCGTCAACGCATAGGTGTTGCCACCCTCGGCTGTAGCACTCGCCAGCAAGGTCGGTGATTGCAGGGATGTCGTCACGTTCGCAAACGAGCCCCAGAGATTTGTTGCATTCAGCCACTGATTGGAGGAGAACTTGAAGCCGCTGCCATACCAGCCACGCTGCGGGATGATCGTGAGCGTGCCGTCGAGAGTCGCATTGCCGTTCACCACCAGACGACTGAACGCACCGCTATCATTCACCGCGACCTGCAAGCGACCGGTCGAGGTCTGCAGATAGTCGCCATTCACCGTTATGCTGCTGTCAAGGCGACCGATAAGAGGCGCGACAGCACCGCTATTGGTGAAGCGGCCGTCAGTACTGAGCAGATAACTGCCATTGCCGGACAAGGTTGCGCCTTGCGCGACAGTTGCGTCATACAGTTCATGATTTCCGGTAAACAGCGTGACGCCGCCCGACAACTGCAGCGACAGGTTGCGTCCAATGATATTCCCTTCATAACGGGTCGCAAAGCTTTGGTCGGGCTCCTGCGTTGAGTGACCGTTCGCATCAGGCGTCATACCGAATGTCAATTTGGTCAGCCGCAGAGCACCTTTCTCGTCAAGCTGGGCGTAATCGGACAGGATGTCCCCTGACAGCATTGCGCCACGCATTACATTGATCTCGCCGACATAACCGTTGTTCGACATGTACATCGCTGCATGACTGCCAGCCAGGCGCCCGGTCAGATCGAATTTGCTGACGAGGGGGCCCTCGATTTCGTTCAGCATCGGCGCCGCGTTATTGCCGATCGTGCGAATATACGAGCCACGATATTCAAGGTCGTTGCCCATCGCATTGTTGCCAAAGTCGAAACTTGCTGCGATGCCATGCTCGCCGAGAGCCTGCACGTCCCCGCGCTGAGTAAACGTGTGATCCTTGCCATAGGCGAACATGACGCCGCGCCCATAGGCGCCATCGGCGTACACGCGGGTTCCGGGCGGGATTATGATCTGGTTGTTTTCGCCGTCGACGCGGATGCCGGCGCCCCCTGCTCCCTTCGAAAGCAGGTCGGCACGTTGGACCACAATATTGCCGCTGCCATAGACGTGCAGCCCAAGTCCGAGCGTAGCCGTATTGTACGTATTCGGCAGATAGGCGGTGCCGTCAGCATTACGAGCGAAGAAGGGATTGTCGTTTACCAGAGTCTGGCCATTGGCGTAGATGGAGTAACCGAAGTGGTTGCGCCGATCGATGCTGTAGCCCATATCCTGAAACGCGGCGATCTCCGCCTCCATCAGGGCGGTGTAGTTCCGGTATCCCTGGTGGCTCATCAGGCTGTTCTTAAGCTCGCTATGCGAGGCGAAGGGCGCATCCCGTCGACCATGCTCGTCCATTACGCGCACCGGAATACCAGGCATGGCACCGGCCAGCACTTCACTCACATGCTTTCCAGCGAAATAGCCCCGATCGCGGCGCAGATCGAAAACGTCGTCAGCTGGTAGGTTCGTGCAGACGGAGCAATAGATCGTCTGCCCAGGCTTGGCTTGTTTGCCATTGTCGTCGCGCAAATGCTCGGTCCACGCATTTATCTTTTCCGGGAAATACGTTGATATCGGCCCAGGGAAATACGGAGATGGTTCATAGTTGATAGTGCTGAGCATACCGTGTGCATGGCCGAGCTCATGAAGCACTACGGGCGTAAGACCAATCTTTGCAGTCGTCGGCAATTGCGAAGGGATGTATGCTTCGGACGAAAACCCCATCAGGCCAATTGTAACCATGCCATGCGCACCGTAGTGCAGCTCGCCTGGATCCTGGCCCATGAGCGACGCCTGCACCTTGGTGCCGCCACCGGGGGACATACCACTATAGGCAGATGCGTTTTTCTCGCTATTTCCCCCGAAGTTGACAATGGCCGGCGCGTGACCCGGCATAAGCTTGATGATTTCTGCCCAATACCGAATCGCCGCCAATGAATGATCTATTTCCGATTTCGGCAAATTCCTCGTTGAAACCCCGTCACCTTCCCAATAAGGACCATCGCCGGGTCCGAATATCTGCGCTCGCATGAAGGTCACGCCGTTCGTATCCGTGACATCGAAAGTTTCAAGGGCCCTACTGGGCGAACCCAGCGACGCACTAGCCGCAAGTACGATGGCCGTAACTGTCTTCGTCTTCGTCTTCGTCTTCGTCTTCATACTACACTACACATTCTCTTCGATGCATTGATTACAGGTGTGTTTTGCCATCTAACTCGAGCGCGGGTGCACGCAGATGGGCGAGCGAAGCGCGGCCGTCATTGGTCAGACATCGGCGTGCGTAGTTCGCGCGCGATACCTGACGGCAGCACTTCAATACGAAAGGAAAGCCATTTCCCTGGATCGGCTTTGATGAAACCAAGTCCGCTCAAGGAGGTGTGTCCCCATTGCTGGTGACTTTGATTTCAAATTCCTGGAGCTCAGACTCTGGCACATCACGCTTGCCATTTGCGACCCGCCGAGCGCTGCTCGTCAGACCGAATATGACCGCCCGCCTGCGGTGCCGCGCCTATGTCGATCGATTTCATGGTGCCGTTAGCAATGCGAACTCCTATTGCCTTTTGATCGCACGAAGGTCCTGCATTCTGCAGCAGACCCAATCCGACGAGGCGGCGGCTGCGCGCAACCAACAAGCAGCGGAGCAAAAGTTGGGCCAAATCGCCTGATGCGTCCGCCGTGCGCAACCAGTTGAACGCAGCAACATGCACGACGGTTCTTCGCGTGAAAAACAGGCACTGCAATGTTCGGCGACGGCCATTGTTGTCGCAAACTCGCCACTGCACTGGAGCGCCCCCCGGCAGTTGGAATGTTCGTTCATTCATGCTTGCTGCGATTGCCGCGATCAGTTCAAGTTTTGAATGGGGTTGCGAGGGGCGGGCATTTTTATTGCACTCACCGTCGTGAGCTTCGGTCCGGCATGCGTCAGGCACATGCAGAGCACCAAGACGCGGAGCCGACCACCTCAACCAGACGGCGTATAGAGTAGGTGAAGTGCAATGTGGCGCGACCTCACCGATCGAAATGCTCAGGCCAGCCATCGCGCTTCAGACGGACCGAGATTGGCCGGACAAATGACTCGAAAGAAGCCGGAGGCGGTCCTTGTTCCGGCAGACGAACGCTTGACCGGCCGCGCCGTGTTGGGCGCAACCATCGGCAATATTCTCGAATTCTACGACTTTGGGACCTATAGCTTTTTCGCTATCCAGATCGGTCAGACGTTCTTCCCGGCAAGCGACCCGTTCGCCAGCCTCATGCTGTCGCTCGCAACCTTCGGCGCTGGTTTTGTGACCAGACCGATCGGGGCCATCGTGCTCGGCTCGTACTCGGATCGAGCCGGCCGCCGACCCGCCATGACCGCGAGCTTTGCAATGATGAGCGCCGCAGTCCTTTTGTTGGCGGTGACGCCTTCGTACGAGACAATAGGAATTGCCGCGCCGCTACTGGTGATTTTCGCACGTTTGGTGCAGGGCTTCGCACTGGGCGGTGAAGTTGGTCCGACGACTGCCTATTTGATGGAAACGGCCCCGGCCGAACGGCGCGGTCTTGCTGTTTCGTTCCAGCCTGCCAGCCAACAGATTGCCGCGACGGCCGGAGCGCTTGTGGGAGAAATACTCTCCCTGACCATGACAAGCGAGGCGCTCAGTGCTTACGGATGGCGGATCGCGCTTTTGCTCGGCGCCGCTACGCTGCCGTTCGGACTCTGGTTGCGGAGCGCCCTGCCCGAAACGTTGCATCGCCCCGACACGCCGGCTCCCGGCGTTCAGCCTGTAAGCAGGCAGCCTGCCGCTCGCCGCATCATGAGTCTGGGATTTGTCATTTTGGCCAGCTGCACGATCATCACTTACGTCACGGGATATATGACCACCTATGCGCTGAACACCTTGCAGGTTTCCGCGCCTCTCGCCTTTGGCGCCACACTCATCTGCAATACGGTAGGAATTGCCGCCGCACTGCTGGGCGGCTGGCTCGCAGACCGCGCGGGCCGCCGGCACATCATGATTTGGCCGCAGATCGCGGCGTTGCTGATGACCTATCCAGTGTTCTTCTGGATCTCGGAGAGCCGCAGTGCTCTCGCACTTCTCGGAGGCCTCGGCGCGCTCACCATGATCGGAACGATTCCGTATAGCGCCTTCTATGTGAGCATGGCCGAAGGTTTGCCCAAGAACATTCGTGGCGGCGCCTTCGCGACGACCTACGCCTTCGCCATTGCGATCTTCGGAGGTACAGCCCAACCCATCGTCACCTGGCTGATCCACCTGACCGGGAGCGCGCTGGCGCCGGCCTGGTACATGCTTGTCGCGAGCGCGGCCGGGCTCTGTGCCATGCTCTTGATTCCTGAGACTGCGCCGCTCAAGATTCGGAGCGCTGCGCTCAGGTAACGTCCGTCCTAGCACTGGACAATTTGGTCGCGGCTCTCTGCCGCCTGATATCGCGCTCGCGCCGGTCAGCAAGAATGTAGGGCCCCGCGTTCGACGTGGTCGTTCGCGCGGCCATCGACAGCACCGACAGAACGGATGGCTCCGACAGCGCCCGGGATCGCGTCGATGGTCACCGGCTTCATCAGACTGTCGGGCGCTCGCAGCGCTGAACACGACGCGATCGACGAAGCGCCCGGAGCTGAGAAGCGAGGACGCCCGGCTTGTCCGAAGCACCAAGCCTAGGTTCGCGCCGCGGTTCTCAGCGTGCTCAAAGACGGTCCTGGCAAGGTCGATTTCACCAAGGAGCTCCGGTTACATGTCGCGACGCCTGCCCTGTGCCTGGTTCATTGACAGGATCGTGTCATCAGAAGTTCCGGCCCGCAGCTTAGCCACGGCAGCTAGTACCCGGAATCAGAGCTGAGTGATACGGCGGCCTTTGAAACGGCGTTGACGGACCTTTTTCTTGGTCCAGACG
>NZ_JASAUT010000126.1:0-6678 GCF_029952935.1 Bradyrhizobium sp. Mp19
GATTCGCGGGACAATCTTGCCCGCCGTCAGGCAGAAACTCCACTTATCGCCCGGTCCAGATTTCCGGAGCCAGCTCTAATCGGTCCAGCTCGCCGGAATCAACGACCGACTGCCATCCGGCCGGACTGTGAGGAGATAGCGGGTCGCCTGATGGTACTGATGACGGCCAGCGTCCGACCTTCGAAAGCGTGACGCTTGCGTGATCGTTACCGAAGCCGGAATATCATGGGGATGGGCAGTCTGTGGCCGCTTCCTTCGACCATCGACCACACGCACCTGCGCCGATTCCTCGATCAGCGCGTCGCGGACGGCATCGTCCGGAGAATGATTGATAAATGGCTGAAGGCGGGGGTGCTCGAAACGGGCGTCCTGCGCCGCACTACTCCTGCTTGGCCTTGCGTTGCGCTATCTTGCACTCATGGCCAACAGTCACGGCCGGTACCATGGCGCCTACCACCGCCGGTACAAACGGCGGATCGTCAGCCTTCGGCGTCGGCAACCGGCGTGCTTGCCGGCGCCAGGTGAACACTTGTTGTGGGGGCAACCTGTGTCGCCGGGCAATCTCGGAAACGACCGCGCCTGGTACCAGCGTCTCCTCGACGATCCGGGCCTTGTCGTCCTTGGAGAACCAACGACGGCGTCCCGTCTCCGTGATCACTTCCAGCCGGCGCGCCGTCACGTCCGACTTAAGCGTATGGTCAAGCATAGACACAAGCCGATCCCTTCAAAGAGATCGCGACACTCGCCTATCCTATGTGCCGCGAGAAGGTGGGAGCAGAACGACGCTCTGATGTCCGCTGTCAAGGATTAGAACGCAGCGCCTTGTCCGATCGCCGATCGGCTGTTCATAGAGATGGTCGTGCATAGGTGGAGGCGGAACCGAAGGACGTCGGTGATCAAGCTCTGATGCGCGGATTGGCTACCGCATTCCCGATTGTGCGTCCGAGGTCTGCTCCTATCTTACTGGCGGGCGTCGGCGCTCTTGCCGGCCACAAAGCGTCTGACGGGCATTCCCTCTGCCGTGGCGCCGCCTCCGCCCATGCACGATGATAAGAAGGGCGCCCAATCAGGCTGTCTGCACTTGCCTGGCAACCGTCCACATGAACTCGACCAGTTCACGGGCGATAGCGGTGCAGACCACCGTCGTTCGTTTACCGCGCGCAGCCAGCTTCCGGTAGCGGGCTGTCAAGCGGCTCTGCGCCTTCCAAGCAATCTCTCGCACTGCTGGCGACGTCTGCTCAAGCCGGTATAGCTTTGCCTTGCCGATCTTCGGCGGTGTCGATATGTCCAGGCGCTTTCGACCAACATGTGGCGAACGCGGCCGTTGCCGGCCTTGGTGATGCCGCCACGCCTGACGGACTCTCCCGTCGATCGTTCGCTTGGCACCAGGCCGAGGTAACCCATAAGTTGACGTGGGCTCTCAAAACGGTTCACGTCACCGACCTCGGTCGCGAATGTCATCGCGACGACCAGATCGACGCCGCGCAATGTTTGAAGCGCCCGCACGAGCGGCTCCAGAGACCAGGTCGAGACGAACTCTTCGATCGTGCGCTCGAGCCGGTCGACCCGGTCCCTGGCGACGCGAACTGCTTCGACCATTTCTTGTAGCGCGATCTGATGTGATCGAACTGCTGTTCCTGGAGCCAACGCAAATAGCGCATCGTCCAGCCCTTTTTGCGGGGATAGGTGCGGCCATGCTTGAGCATGAAGGCGCTCACCTGCTGCCGGTGGATCCGCAGCGTCTCAACCGCTGCCGATCGGGCGCGAACGAGGTCGCGCATCGCTTCGTGACCTTCATCGGGAACCCACACAGCCGTCAGTTCGCCGGCGCGTAGCAGCCGGGCGAGAGAAACGGCGTCCCGGCGGTTCGTCTTCACACGATCGCCCGGCTTCCTTGGGATCAGCGATGGCGCCACCACCGTGCATTGGTGGCCGAGCGACCGGATCAGGCGATAAAGACCATAGCCAGTCGGGCCGGCTTCGTAACAGAAGTGCACGCGATCAAACCGGTTAGCAATCCGCCCTAAGACGCGGCGCATGTTGGTGGCCGAGGCATCGACCTCACCGAAGAACCGAACCTCCCCCTCCCGGCCCGCGTCAGCAATCGCGATGGCATTTCTCAGCTTGGCCACATCGATTCCGACGAATGCTTCCCTATAATCTGCCACGGCTCGTCCTCCTGTGATGAGGATCGGCTCGGTCCGCCCGAGCAACCCTCGGACGCGCAGTGTAGGGCGAGCCACCTCATCCGCAGAGGCGGACATACGGTCTTACGGTAAAGCGGCTCGCCATTTTGCATATTTGGCGACGGTGATCTGAGCCAGAAGCGCTTCCGCCGTCAAGCTATTGGAGCGTCGGAAACGAGAGACGCGGAAGCCAGCTCCAGCGTCGCCGGCCGCCTCGCAGTTCTCCAGTTCAGCGTCGTCCCGGCCTAACTCCGCCGTAGAAATCACTCGGCTCGGCGAACCGAGGGGCATCAGCAGCTATCGGATTGCGCGTCTCTCCACCATACTGTGTATGTGAAGGGCAGGACTTGGCGGCAATCAAATACCTGAACGTGACCGCTGATGATTTTCACCGAAAAGAAGGACAATGAGTCGTCCTCATAGCCGATGCATATGTCCGAACTCCCGGGGTTCAATATCCAAGGCGATTTCGCGCCGTGGTGATATAAGTACGGTAACAAGCCGCTGACCTGGCATTCACGGTCGTGGTCATATCCGTCCACTTGTCTTCCGCATACGGCGACACTAATCTCGTTCCACGTTTTGGTTTCGCGTTCGTACACGCCGAGGACATCGCAGCGGCGATGGTAAGCGAACGCGACCGCAGCTGACGCCGCTCGGACATGCTGTTTCATGTTCGCTTACCTAATGTGGGACGGACGAAGGGCGGGACGCGCCGAGTTCGCCCACCATGTCGTCACTAGCCGGCAACGATCGCCGAGGGTACTCACGACTTGCCCGATTGCTGCGTAGAGCGACTGCCGCTCGCAGCTCGACTTCACCTCGACGATTTCGCGCAAGACGCCGCCGGCCTAGATCCCGAGATCAACATGCTATCCTTACTGGCCTAAGCGGTAGCTGCAATGACCCGTGCTTTGCCCGGGGATGTCGCATCATTGATAATGGCGTAGTCAACAGAGTTGCCGAACAAACCGTTCCGCCCATAAAAACCGAGCCAAAGTGCTTGTCGCGGACAATTCGTGTGTTGTTATCACCCTGTTTAAGAGCGCCATGACAGCCTCTTGCGAAACCAAGCCGAAGTCGGCCAAGGCGCAAGAAGCAAGCTGGGATGAAATTATGTCCGAACGAGCCATAATTGCCCTTGGCAGTACAAGTGCAAAAGTCTCCTTTGCGTAACCGGGTGGAAATACGTCGGAGCCCAAGCGCTCACGCAAGTAACAACGGAGGAGTTCCTTGCGCGAGCGAAGTGCAAACGGAAGCTGGGCTCCAAACTTGATCAATCTCGGATCGCCAAATGGGCGGACGGGCCAAAGTCCTCGCGTCGCGAGTGGACGAGCATGACAAAGACTTGCGAGCAGAGTTGTGGATTGAGTTGCACTGACGGGGGCGCTAAAAAGGAAGGATGAACGAGCGGCGTCGAGCCCGCGTTTCGTCAATAGGTCTTCTGCAAGCCCAAGCGCGATATCCAGGTGGGGTGAAGATGGAGACCTGGGTTCATCCTCGTCGCTGGTGAAGCGAGCGCAAAACTCGTCTCCTCCTATGCCGGACCAGATTATTTCGCAGCCATCACCGCGAAACCGATCCCAGAGCGACCCGAACGCCTCAAGGTAATATTCAGAGATTAGTGGCAGGCGTCCTTTCGGGTCGAGATCTAAATCAATCGCCGGCATGTAGGCGCGCATTTCAACTTTGTGATCGCGGCAATTCAGTGCGCTCAAAATGCTCGCTCGGCGGTCACCCTGCTTGGGGCTACTCCCGTCGCCCAATAGTATTCCGCCACATGCTAGCGACTCTATGCTCTCGCCAACAGCAATTGCGACGGAAGCGGAGTCCATTCCTCCGCTCAGCTCCACAGCACTTGCGCAAAAGGCGGTCGGCCGCGAACGAACAACCGCCTGAAGAGTATTAGAAAACTCAAGGACATGATTGCTGTCCTCTCGTCCAGGGAGCTCAGGGGCTGATGAAGTTGTCGTCCCATACTCAAATGACGTTCGCGATCTGTCGACGTACAAGGTGGCGCCAGCGGTCAGCAGGTTAACGCCTACGCAGGCCTGCCGCGCAGAGTAGAACGTTCTCATCGATAGATGATGGCTTATGATTTCTGCATCAATCGTTCTCGATTTATCCAAGAGATCCATGAAATCCCAGGAGAGCGTAACCGTACGAGTGCGCTCCTCCACGTGGAAGTAAATTGGGAGGCTGCCAATATGGCCTCCTCGTACACGCAACCGAGGACCCCGGCGAGCGCCCTCGATCACGATAAAATCGAGCGGCCAGTGCATGCATTTCTGGTAGTTCTGACGAAACTGATCCGCAGACGCATGGGCTATTACGACCGAATGAACGCCAGCTTCGTCCGCCGCTCCTTGACGCTCACGTATGACGAAGAACCATTGCTCAAAGCTCGTCACTAACGAGCTCTCAAGGCTCTTATGTTGGAATGGCCAGATGTAGCTTTCACCAAACTGTATCGAACTGCCTTTGGCAAAAGGATCGAAGCTTTCCAGATCAGCTATTTTCAGAGTGGCCTTGAGCATTTGTTCCTGGACTAATCGTTACCGCCTCTCGTGGGAGAGGCGGTAACGAAGTGACGAATAATCTTAAAGGTAGCCCTGGTTAGCGCTGTCGTTAGGGAAAGGGGCCTTCTCTCCCTCAATAGTGGGAGGTGGCAGCACCGGCAAGGGGAGGTCAGTTGTATCGGTCCGCAATCGCCGCTTCGGCGTGTCTGCAGTCGCGCTCTTCATGTCAATCTCCGTGTGATCGAGCTTCTCGTCTCAAGTCTGTCTGGGCTTCAGTAAAAGCCACAGAGAGTGGCGCGGCAACGTGTCGGGCCATGACGGACACTCTCTTATGCGAGAAGGTGGACGACAACCTACCAATGTCGGCAGTTGGAGGACGACCCTGGACAGAATTGGGTTGATGTCTAGTAACGGCAAATTGCCGCAACTTTGGCTGAGCCGCATTTTTACGTGAGATTGTATGGAATTCAGATCGCATGGCCACGTCAACTCTCTTAGTGCAGCCAAAGCCCCGTTCCGTGGATCAGCCACATCAGGTCAACGACAGCGTATTGCTGCCGGCTTCCGCAATTCTGCATGCGTACTGGCGATCCGATCGGCCCTTACTTCTCATCGTTGCGGCGGTGGCGGTACTGTCCAGCGCGAGCTGCGTCGCGGGCCCCTATGTATTTTCGTGTCTCATTGATCGTCTTCCGCGCAGCGAAGACATGTCGGTGGTGGCTTGGAGTTTCGCTGGATATGCGGTTTTGGTCGGCGCAGCCTCTGCATTGCAGCGCATGCTGCAGTATCTCTCCTTCATGGCAGCCGAGAACCTGAGCTTTATTGCTGCAACTCGCTTCTTCGATCGTATCCTGAGAGCCCGACTGAAAAATGGGTGAGTGATCTCAGTGGGATGTGATTCTACCGGATTTGCAAAGATTCGAGGGAGAGCACGATGCCCTGGACCAAGATCACTCGGGAGCAATATCGGCGGGACGATCTGCGTTATGCAAGCGATATGACCGTAAGCGGTATGAGCTCCCACGTCCGCGGTGATCAGCGTGCGTAGCGGATCGGCATCCAATATTGGCGCAAGGCCTCGACGGCCGCTGGGATGTCGGCGTGAGCGTTAGGCTCGCGGCCGCTTTGTGGCGCTCCGAGCAGCGGACGGTTCTGATCGTCGCGACTGTGCAGCAGGATGGGCAGCAGCAGGCCGTGATTGCCGTTGCCGGCGTCCAGCAACGGCGCCCACGCGGACAGTCTGAGCTGCATCGCGGCATAGAAGCCCTGGCACCAGGGGCGCGGATCGATATCGCCATTGACGTCGCGCCGGTGCATCGGCTCGAACCGATCGGGCGCGGTCGAGAGGGTGTTGCTGATGTCGTTGTGGCGTAGCGCGACGGCTGGTATCGCGGCGAACTCCGGCGTGCCGCCATGGTTGAAAGCGTCAGCGTCGATCGCGAGCAGCGGGCAGATCCAGTCGAGCGGGCTCATTGACACCGGTCCGGCGACGATCGCGGCGGCATAGCCGTCGAGCATGGCGATGCTGGTGGCGACAGGATGGCGATTGGCGCGAGCCTGGAGCCATCGCTCGAGCTCCGTAAGCGGCATCGCAGCTGACGTCATCGAGGATGCTGTTTTATGGCGGCGCGGGCTCATGCGGCAGCCTGTGTGGTGCGATGGTGCGCCGCCTTCCAGTTCCAGGTGAGCAGTTCTTGCAGCTGATGGCTTTTGGTTCGCCCGGACACGATGCGCTCCAGCACGTCTGTCAGGTAGGCTTGCGGGTCGAGTTCATGGAGTTTTGGCGTGCTCACGAGCGAGGCCAGGATTGCCCAGCTCTCGGCGCCGCCTTCGCTGCCGCTGAACAATGAATTGCGTCTTCCCATCGCAATCGGGCGCATGGAACGCTCGACCGTGTTGCTGTGTGTGCCTTGACAAGGCGCACTGTTCTCCCTGGTGGAAATCCAGGCCGGCCAACTCTCGCTCCAGCCGGA
>NZ_JASAUT010000127.1:0-6609 GCF_029952935.1 Bradyrhizobium sp. Mp19
AAGGCGGACTTCTCTTGCTTCGGGTATCATCCCGACCTTGAATCACGACTCACGTTCCAAGAAAAGTGGGTACTAGCCAGAAACTCGGTTTCCAGCTCACCTCATACTCGGCTTGCATGGCCTTCCAACAGCTTCCAGCAAAAGGAGCTCGAGGGAATTCGCGAGGGCGGCCGCTTTTCAAGTCCAGACGGGGTAAGGCGTGACGGTAGCAGGGCGATTGACCGGCCACCTAGCCACACTTCAGGCTGCCGACCAACCTATGGTCGATCCTAGTCTCGAGGACATCGTGGGCATCTAAATACCCCTCGGCCCGCTTCTTGGCCTCTTCGTCACTATGGCACTATGGCTGGTGAATTCATGGGTAACCCGCGCGGCTCTTGCCGCATCGACCGCGAACGCCACGTGCAATCTAAGTCCTTTGACCATTCTCGTTCATTGGATCGATCGGCAGGACGTTCCAAGCCGGCGCGGAATTTCAAGGAATGACGGATGCAACGAACGTCTGGAGACTGCTCGCTCAATCCGAATGCGCAGATTCACATAGTACAATTGACTTGCATGCCGATGGCGAGCCTAATTGATGGGTTGCAAGGCTTACAGAGAGAACCAGTGAATTTTGGAACGCCTGCGCAGGCCAGATTTATCGTTCGAATGGGGACCTCTGGCTGGATGGTTTATGATCGAGAACGCAAGGGACCAGCGCTGATAAAGGACAGCCACCTGGCCGAGAAACTGACGAGGGAACAGGCTGAACACATAAAAGAGAGCCTGACGAATACTCAGGGCAACGACCAAACTTAGTCCTTCGTCCATGGTGCTCGGTTGGCGCCCGCAATCCAGTAAGGGTCAAATCCTTGAGCCTCGATTGGGCAAACGCAGTCCCGGTTCTCGTGATCGCTGCCGGCCTCGCGCTGGTGCTTGTCGGCCTCATCGGCATAGTCCGGCGCCGAGGTCCCGAGCGACGCCACGCAGTGCAAGCAAAAGAAGATGTGTCCGGATCCAGCGAGCCGCCAAAATCCCCGAGCGCCAAAAAGCGGCACAAGAAAGCGCGGCCTGCTGAAGACTCTCCCGCGAAGGACCTGGAGGCCCGGCCAGCCAATGAAGAAGAAAACTGACTGGCACAAACATCTAGCTCTGCACCCAGCCCGAAGAGACAGGATCTTCACAGCCGCTATCGCCGCAATGCTTACGACGCTCGCTCGATGCACGGACGAGTTCGTATTCGCACACAGCAGGATTCGCCAGGACGCCTGAAGGCAGGGAGGAGTCGTAAAATCCGCATTGGCCGCATCCTGCGAACCGCGCGACTCAAGCTGACCTGATATCAATGGCGACGCCTAGTAGGTGTCATTTACGACACGGAGCCGCCGTGATGTAAGAAAGTGCTGTGCAAGACGGTTCTCATCTCGCTCTGGAGCGATGCTGGGTGAATGGACGCCAGATCGAGAATTTTCTTCATGGCTCGAATCCTCGCGACGCGGAAGCGTTGAAGCCAGCTTGCACCGCATCCGACAAGCCAATAGGGCCGCCGCCTGAACTGGGCCATTTCGCATTGCTCGCACAGCAGCCGCATTTTCTTCAAGGAAGGCATTTGCCGAGAATATCGATCTGGGTGTCTTCCAAAAACCTGCAGGGACAGAAGTGCGCCTCATGTCCAATCCTGCTTGGAACAAGCTCGCAGGCCGTGTCCGCCCGAGTCCCGGCCCCGGGGGGATCCCGTTAGCCATCCCGTCGCTTGACGGCGCCAAAACAAAACCCCGGGCCCGAACTTTTCCGCGAGCGCGATGGTCAATTTGTCCAATTGGCTCACGACGAACCCAGCGACGACTGGCCAGAGCGATCAGTTGAAAGGCCGATCGAGCTGACGATCGGCGCCATCAAGTAGGATCGGCGTCACTGTCCACGAAAAATAGCCAGCCCGAACCAGAACGGTCCGATGATGAGTGGAACGAGGCCGATATGGGGGAAATCCGCGCCCAGCTCGAAATGATAGCTGCCGAAGGGAAAGCCCGTAGCGATGCCAAGGCTTTCCATCGTGAGCGCAATCGAGCTGCACGATGCAAACAGGATTGAGGCTCGGCGCGGACCATAGGCAAGAGCGGCGGATCAGCGCGCAGGCGATGAAGATCGCCGCGAACGCTTGCGCGAGCGGATTTGCATTCCAGGAAAAACCGATTGCGGCTGCGAGAATGCTGGCGATAGAAGCCCAAAGTGCAATCTCCTGTCCAGAGCCTGTTGTCCGAAATACCGTCTCGTCTCGTTGTGTTTGCCCCATCGTAAGTGACGGCGCACACGACGAATCGTAGCCGGCGTCTCGCGCCTCGAAGCGGGCGCTAGGACTTCTTCTGCACTCGCTGAGAGAATGTGACTGCGCGCGCCGGAACACGAGCTTGCTTGTGATCAAGTTCGTCGCCGGCACTACTTCATCATCGCTTCGACCTCTGTACGAAACGCTTGACGCGAACTGTCCCGCGAATAGAACATGTGGCCGCCGGGAAAAACGACAAGTTTGACGCGCGGAGCCGAGGCAAATGGCGGCAATTGATCGAGCAGGATTTGTGATTCGAAATACGGCGTGACGAGGTCAAACAGGCCGTGCCCGACCAGCAATTTCATGCTCCGATCCGTTGCCAGGATTTGGCGTAGCTCCGAGAGCGACTCGGGTGGGGTGCGGCCGAAGTCCCAAGATTGGACGACGGTGCCGTTCAATAGCTCATAGGAGCCGTCGGGCCGCCAGTTAAGCTTGCGCGTCAGGAGATCGACAGTGGCGCTGGTCAGAGGCGCCAGTAGTGTATCGCTCGAGGGATCCCCGGAAAGGTGAAGATCCGACTCCGGATATGGATCTATGCCATGCACCGAGGCGTCATAATTGCCGATGAGCTTGCCGTTCTTACGATCGAATTCACGGCGGAATTCGGCTAGGTCGAGGCGGCCCGCGAGCCGGCGACTCACCGCTTGGTCGATGCCGGTCAGCGCCGCAGCCTTATCGGCCAGACGCATGGTTGCTTCCTTGTCCGCCTGGCCCTTGATGAGGTCGACCAGATACTCCCCGCGTGCATAAGCTTCCACGTCGGCGAGATCGGCTCGCTTTACCGGACCTTCTGCTTCACGCAGGGTAGCGACATAGCTCGGCAGTCTTGCGACGTACTGCAGCAGGCTCGTGTGGGCAAACTGGCTGGAGTCGAATCTTGGCGAGACCATGATCAGCCCCTTGACACCTATGCCCTGCCGCATCTGCAACTGGTGCACAACCTTTGGCCCGCGAATGCCCCCATAGCTTTCACCTACGATGTATTTCGGCGACAACAGCCGGTCATGCTTTTCGAGCCAACGGCGGACCACCAGCGCGAGCGAGTTGACGTCGCCCTCAACGGAGAAGAACCGCTTGCGCGCGTCATCGCTGGTCCCCACGAAACGGCTGTAGCCGGTGCCGACCGGGTCGAGAAACACCAGATCGGTGAAATCGAGCCACGTTTCCGCGTTTGGCCTCGCCTCCGGAAATGTCGATGGCGTGACCTCGTCAGCATTGATCGGCAGCCGCCACGGTCCCGCATTGCCGAGCTGCAGCCAGGCCGATGATGAGCCCGGTCCGCCGTTGAAAAAGAATGTTACCGGGCGCATGCCGCGATCGGTGCCGTCGAGCTGATAGGAGGTATAGACGATGTCAGCCTGCGGCTCGCCCTTGTCGTCGAACAACCGGATGGAGCCGGCGGTCGCGACGAAGGCAAGCGTCCGTCCAGGGAGCTCAAGCGTGTGTCCGGTGCTGGAGTCCGGCGGCAGGCGATGCGGCTCAGCAGCAGACGGCATACTCGTTTGGCCAGCGCCACTCTTTTGGCCGGACCGCATCGTGACCTGGGCGGGCCGCTGTGGATCGTCGGCTTGCGCGCTCCCAATTACCCCGCAGGCAAACAGGATCAGTGCAAGAGAAGTACGGTACAGTGCGATCAGCTGCATCGGGTTTTCCTGGTCCGGCGCGCACCTTGGTACGCGAGACATGCCGTCAAAACGGCCTTACCAGTAGCTCATGCCGGGCAACTACAAACCCACTAGATCCAGTAGGGACGACCACCGTGCCGCGAACTGGAATGGGATTTCCTCTTCCGGAAGCTGGGCGGCCTAACAGCATCCGCAGTCCATTGAAGTCGATCTCTTTCCACTTGTACTAATCCCTCATTTTCCCCTCTTGAGCGGCTTTTCAAACGTAACCGGCATGAACTCCCACGTCTGCAGTGATCAGCGCGCGCGAGCGTAGCGGGTCGGCATCCAGTACTGGCGCATGGCCTCGACGACGTCCGGAATGTCGGTATGGGCGTTGCGCAGGAATTCCTCGGTCTCGCGGCCTTTCCTTGGTGGTCCAAGCAGTGGACGCCCCTGATCGTCGACGCAATGCAGCAGGATGGGCAGGAGCAAGCCGTGGTTTATGTTGCGGATGTCGAGCAGCGGGGTCCATGCCGATAGTCTCAGCCGCATGGCGGCATGGAATCCCTGGCACCACGGCCGCGCATCAACGTCGCCATTCGGCTTGCGGGCATGGGTGGGCGCGAACCGATGTGGCGCGGTGGAAAGAACGTTACTAATGTCGTTGTGGCGCAGCGCGACGGCCGAAATCGCAGCGAACTCAGGCGTGCCGCCATGGTTGAACGCATCGGCGTCGATGGCGAGTAACGGACAGATCCAGTCGGGCGGACTTATCGACACCGGCCCGGCCACGATCGCGGCGACATAGCCGTCGAGCATAGGAAGACTCGTGGCGATGGGATGCTGCGCGGCGCGAGCCTGCAGCCAAGGCTCAAGTTCGTCGAGCGGCATCGCGGCTGCCGCCATCGATGATGAAGATGATGATGAATGGCGGCGCCGGCTCATGCAGCCTCCCGTGCGCTGAGCTCGCGGGCCTTCCAGTTCCAGGCGAGAAGTTCGCGCAACTGGTGGCTCTTGGTCTGGCCGGAGATGATGCGCTCCAGCACATCGGCCAGATAGACCTGCGGATCGAGTTCATGGAGCTTTGCCGTATTGACCAGCGATGCGAGGATTGCCCAGCTCTCAGCACCGCTCTCGCTGCCGCTGAATAATGAGTTCCGCCTTCCCATCGCAATCGGGCGCATTGAACGCTCGACAGTGTTGCTGTCGACCTCAACGCGGCCGTCGCGGAGAAACAGCGTCAGCCCATCCCAGTGATTGAGCGTATAGTTGATAGCCTCCGCCAGCTTCGACTGGGAGAACAGCTGGTCGAGCATCGAGCTCAGTCGCGCCTTCAGCACCTCCATCAGCGGTGCGGCCCTGGTGCGGCGGGCGGCAAGCCGCTGTTCGGCGCTCGAGCCGCGGATCTCGGCCTCGATGGCGTAGACCGCTTGCAGGCGCTCGATCACTTCGTGAGCGAACGGCGACTGCATCGTCTTGTACACTTCGACGAATTTGCGTCGGGCATGGGCGAGACAAAAAGCGAGCTGGATCGCGCCGCCATGACCGCGGGCAAGCGCTTTGTAGGCGGCATAGCCATCCACCTGCAGAATGCCGGAGAAGCCGGTCAATTGCCCGGCGATCTCCTCGGTGCCGCGGCCATCGGCAAACACATAGGCGACCGCCGGCGGCGATGGGCCGCCCCATGGGCGATCATCCATCGCATGCGCCCAGAACTGGCAGATACGAGTGCGATGTCGTCCGGGATCGAGCACCGGCATCGGCGTCTCGTCGCAGAACAGCCGCGGCGAAGCCTGGATCGTCCGCAGCTGAAGCTCATAAAGGCTCTTGAGCCACCATGCCGCACGCTTCACCCAGCCGGCGAGCGTTGCGCGGTCGAGATGAATGCCCTGGCCAGCCAGGATCTGCACTTGGCGGTACAGCGGCAGATACCAGGCGAACTTCGAGACCACCACGTGAGCCACGAGTGCCGTCGATGCCATTCCGCCTTCAACCAAACGCGGCAGCACCTTCGCCTGGACCACGCCGTCGGTGCAACCGCGGCAGGCGTATTTGGGACGAACCGTGCGTAGTACCCGCAGGATCGCCGGGATCACGTCCAGCACCTCGCTCACATCCTCGCCGATCCTGTGCAGAGCGCCCTGACAGCACGGGCACGCTGTCGTGTCCGGCTCGAGCACCTGCTCGCAGCGCGGCAAATGCTTGGGCAACGCACCGATGTTGCGCCTCGCCTTCTTGCGCGGCTTCCCAGCCGGCTTCGTCGCAGGTAGATCGTCGTTGGCTGACGCAGGTGGTGTGACGCCGGTCGCGAGATCGTCCAGTTCGAGCGCGAGCTGCTCGGCCACGATCGCCACCAGCCGCTCCGAGCGCTTGCCGAAGATCATCTCCTTCAGCGTCTGCATCGCCACACGCAGCTTCTCGTTCTCGGCGTCAAGCGCGAGCACCATCTCGGTCAGAGCCGCTGCGTCGGTCGGAAGAGCTTCGGGGCGAATCGCCATGATCGAACGATATATCCGCGCATCACAGGCTCCAGCAAAATCTTCGCCTCTCAGCCGACAACGGCCGGCTGCTTCACAGGCTTGGGTGAGACACGCGTCCACTCCAGCCCGTCGAGCGAGGGCACATCGAAATATCCCCTCTGGGGAGTCTGACGAATCACCTGCCATCGAAGTTACAGTGTGCGAACCGACG
>NZ_JASAUT010000128.1:0-6347 GCF_029952935.1 Bradyrhizobium sp. Mp19
GTTCGTCGTCGTCTTGCTCATAACGGCCCCACCTTCTCAGGAGTTGGGGCCTCCGGCAATCCCGGGGCGGTTCAGATCGTCGCATTCACCTGATCTCCGTATCCGCCGTCGAACGGGCTCTTTACGAACCTGTCAGCGTTATTTGCCGTTCTGGGTTCCAGATTGGGAAGCAGAACGTAAATGTCGAACTTAGTCTCTTTTGGATCAGCACTTGATCGATTCAGATTCACCAAATAGTTGCGCGGGATCTTGTAAGTCCTGTCGCCAAAAGCGATCGGAATCGTCCTCCTGTCGAGAGACGGATAATTTTGCCGCAGCTCCTCGAGAGAGGCATGCCTTTCCAATTTCTCCGCAAAGGACTCGTGCTTCAGCAGCGGGTCGACAGGTTGATAAAACATCTTGTAGCTCAGGAAGGAGCCTGCGATCATCGCAATCACAACGACTGAGCGGACAAGCCACTTCGTCCGGTCGGGAGTTTCTGCGCCGGAGGGAATGCTGGTCGTATAGTATTGCCTACGTCCAAACTCAGTCATATCCCCGGTCCGCTTGCCGATTCCGGCAACCATCCTTTGAGTTGCATTAAGTCTGGTCGTCAACTGCAAGCAGAGCAGGTGCTGAATATTCAGTGAACGGAAGACAGCTTAGGTCATAGCCAACCACGGCGCTCCGCCCTGACCTTGGTCGGCTTCCTTTCCCAAAGCGGACACTGCAGCCATCTGAACAAAGATCGGCTTTGGGCCATTAACGTCGAGCAGTGCTTAGATTGCCCTTAATGTTGGCCCTGCTTCGCACGGTCGGCGGCGGCATCCACGTCATAGGGGGTCGCGCTGTGCGGGAGACCAAACTTTCTGACCACAGACCAGCCAATGCCATAGCCTATTACCGCGCCCAGTAGTGCAGAGAAAAAAATGGCGGGTCGAGGGTCGGCGACAAACTGTTTGAAGAGCTTCCCTCCAAACATGTCGATCAGGCCAAAGCAAAGAAAGCCGATGCTTGCAAACAAGACCGGAACAGGGACCGTCGACCTTATGAAACTCACACGCGCCTCACTCGCTTTCGCATGCCTCCATTATGCGGCAAACCTACTAAAACATCATGGCCGTTCGGCTCTAAACTTTATCGAAACCCGCAGTTCAAAAATGGAGAGGTGGCGGTCGAAATGAGCGCGTGTTCGGAACTCGACGGCGAGCGCGCCAAGCTACTCTCGAAATATCTGCTTCGGGTCAAAACCCGCCCATAGCGACCGAACCGGCGACTTCCGCTTCACCTCGAAGAGCCGACGTTGCCGATGGTCATGCAGACCGTCAGCTATGGGCCATTAACGGAACAGTAGCGCTCTAGCAATTTGGCCAAGGCTTCTTGGTCTAGAGGCAGGTATGCTGCCATTTGCAATGGCTACTATTCCCGCGAGATGGTTCTATGGACGCGAAATCAGCCACACGATTTAAACAGCATGGAGAGCGGGCTATTGAGGAGTTATCCTTGGCGCTCACGCTCGCCAAAGAAGCCTCTCCAGCAGATGAGTTTCTGAGATTGAGGACGTCGGTCGGCGATATCATCGCTCGGATAGACACCGTGCTTCGGGACAACATTTACAAAGATCATCCCGGTCTGGATGGCATGAAAGACTGACCGTTTACGTCCGCAGCGGGTCAAAACCCGCCATAGCGACCGAACCGGCGACTTCCGGTTCACCTCGAAGAGCCGACGTTCGCGATCGTCATGCAGACCGTCAGCTATGGGCCAGGAGCGGACCCGTAAGCGAGTAGGCCGTGGCATTCGCAAGCAACGACGAGCATCGAGTTCAAAGACAAGCCGATAGACGCCTGCTAGCGGGCTTCACGTTACGACTTAGGGGGCCGTCGGACTTCGACCTTCCCTCCGACCTCGATGACCATCAGATCTTCACCGAGCTCCACTGGACCTGAGTAGGTCTTCCGCGTTGGTGGAATCAGATCTTGCTCGGTGGCGTTTGGCAACACGACATGTGAATACACAGCCAGCTTGGGCGTTGTCCGCGCAAACACCTCGCCCGCCTGCTCCGGCGTGGTGTGGTGGCTGATGATGTTAGCCGTCTGCGCCGGCGGAACTCCAATGCGCTGGAATGTCTCTGGTGCGACAACGTTGTGAATCAACAGATCGACGTTCTGGGCGTGCTGAACGAGATTTTCGGAGATGCGCGTGTCTCCGGAAAGCACAACGGACCGGCCGGAATAATCGATCCGGAAACCGAACGCAGGCTTCACTGGCGTGTGGTCCACCTCGAACGCGGTGATCTTCACGCCGCCGTTCTCATAGATGACCCCCTCGGTGATGTCCTCTGCGAGGATCACGACACCGTTTGGTGGTGCTCGGTCGTCGTCTAATCGAATCCGAGTATCGTACTCGAATGCCTGCGCGAGGAACGACATCATGCGCTGGGTCCCCGTTGGCCCCCGCACACGCAGTGGTCGATCCCGGCCTGGCCGCCCCACAAGCCAACCGGTCAGCCACAGATCCGGAAAGCCGACGACGTGGTCCGAGTGCAGATGAGTGAGAAAGACGGCGTCTATTCCCTGCCAGGGCACCTTGACCTGGTTGAGCCGCTGGAGGGCACCTCGGCCTGCGTCAAAAATGAACTTCTGCCCACCCGCCTCGACGAGGGTGCTCGGCCCGAACCGGTTCATAACCGCGGGAGGGCATCCTGTACCCAAGAGGGTAACCTTGATGTCTTGCCCCTGGGCGGCCACCGGGGCAATGAGAGCAAATAGGGCGATTCCAAAAATGCTGAAAACTGAACGACTTGACGCCGCAAAGAAGACCGAGCGGATCATGGATGCGCGCCTCCTGCTCGCTACAGTTTTGGTGATCGGCTGCCTGGAAGCTGTCGCTATCCCAAGCCGCACGATGATGCGGTACAATTGACCTCGCGTCCTGAAAGTTTGCCGAAATTTTCAGAAAAGGGACCTGTAAGAGGCGGCCTTGCCTGAGTCTTCGCAGCATTCAATCGTTCTCGGCGAGCGGACCATTGACCTTGGCCGTGAGCTGTTGATCGATGGGCGCGGCGACATCGTGCCCTTGCGCCCTCGGGCCTGGTTGTTACTTCGGCTTCTCGCGACCCGAGCCGGGCGTCTGGTCAGCAAAGATGAAATCATGGATGAGGTTTGGCCGGACTGCGAGGTCACGGAAGACTCTCTCGTCCACGCCGTGGGCGACGTCAGGCGTGCCCTGGGAGAGGTCGATCGATCCGCCTTAAGGACCCTGCCGCGCCGTGGCTACATGCTGGCAATCAGCGGGAATCAGCTTGTCGGGCCCGGCCGTCCGATCGTGGTGGCACTCGAGCCCCCAAACCCTCGAGAACCGTCGCCTCCATCCGCGATGCCGCACCTGTCTATCGTCGTTCTACCGTTCGCGAATCTCGGTGGCGATCCTGAGCAAGAGTATTTCGCTGATGGTGTAACCGATAGTCTTACAACAGACTTGTCGCGTATCGCCGGCGCGTTCGTCATCGGCCGCAACACCGCGTTCACCTTCAAAGGAAAAGCGGTGGACGTGCGGGAGATCGGCCGTGAGCTGAGTGTCCGTTACGTGCTGGAGGGGTCGGTGCAGCGCGGGGGTAACCGCTTGCGCCTAAACGTCCAGTTGACCGACACGCAAACCAGAACCCAGGTGTGGGCCGAGCGGTTCGACAAGTCGGCTGCCGACTTGCTGGATACACAAGACGAAATCGTATCCCGGCTCGCAAATACTTTGAACGCCGAACTTATCAAGGCCGAAGCACGACGCGCAGAACGGGTGCTCCGGCCGGACGCTGTAGAGCTATACTTTCAGGGCAAGGCTTTCCTGAACAAGGGCGTGACTCCAGCGTTTTTGGCGCGCGCAAGGGACTTCTTGATGCGCGCTGCGGCGCTTGATCCCGACAACATTGAAGTGGCAGTCGCCGCAGCTCAGGTCGACGTATCGATGGGTTCATCCTTTATGACCGATGACGGATCAGTGCATTTCAAGACCGCAGAGAATGCGCTCAACTGCGCGTTGTTGCGTGCGCCGAATCATCCCAGAGCCCACATGCTCCTTGGTGCAGTTCACATTCGGACATGCCGCGCTGCCAAAGGTATCGCTGAATGCCACCAGGCGCTGGGGCTGGATCGGAATCTGGCCGATGCACATGGGTTCATCGGGCTTGGAAAGTATGTGCTGGAGCGTGGCGAGGAGGTGGAGGGGCACATTCAGGATGCGCTGCGAATGTCCCCACGCGACACGCGTGCCTTTCTTTGGTTCATGTTTGTCGGGATGGCCAAGTTGATGACCAAAACGGACCTTGAAGCAATCGGCTGGCTGCGCCGAAGCATCGAAGCCAATCCCAATCACGCCCTTTCTCATTTTCATTTGGCCGGTGCGCTGGCGATAATGGGAGACCTGAAGGAGGCACGATCTAGTGCAGAGGCCGGCTTGACACTTGATCGCAGCTTCACCATCCGTCGATACCGCCTTAATGTCTTCCGGTTCGACAACCCAGACTGGATGGCGAGGCTTGAGCACTTGTATGGGGGAATGCGCGCGGTCGGAATACCAGAGGGGTAACGTCTACTTTGGGTCAAAAGCAGCCGATAGCGACCGAACCGGGGACTTCCAATTCACCTCGAAGAGCCGACGTTCCCGATCATCATGCAGACCGTCAGCTATGGGCCAGGTCCGGACATCTTGCCGGGGTTCGGCTACGATCCGAGCGGCGCAAGGGCGTTGCGCAGCGGTGTGCTAGAAATCTGCATCAGTCCGACAAATGGCTGGCTCAACTCCAGGATCAAGAAAAGCGCTGCGGACGCGGAAGTGGCAAACACCAACATTGCAACGATGTTTATCGGGGTAAGGCGCGAGAACAAACTGAAACTCATGAAGATGATTGCCAGCCAGAAGACCAGTATCGCCAGAAAAGGCATGGGAATCGAGGTGTCAGCGTGTTCAAACAGGAGCAGGCGCGTTTGCACCAAGTCAGTGGCTAGCTGTATTGCCCGTTCCTTGAACGAGCGCTGCGCGTCCGTTTTTGGCGAGAGGTTCTGAATCTTTCCATAAGCATCCACCGACAAGGCGGTCCCCCGAAAGGGCGTTCCCTTCGCGGACTCCAAGCTGTCCTCTCGCCAAATCCTCTTAAGTCGGAGGCCAAGCGGTCTTAGGAAGACAAATATGTCTGGCAACTCCTTGGCTCACATAGTCGGAGGCCAAGCGGTCTTAGGAAGACAAATATGTCTGGCAACTCCTTGGCTCACAGAACGACATGGCTACGATCCGACTTCAGACCAAGCACAAGCGCGGCGAGCGTCGTGATGAGCCCGATTCCTAACCGTATGTAATCTTTTGAATCGTCTGCCAGATAATGGCCCGGCAGGGTGTTGCGGAGCAAAGTGCCGAAGAGCGCGGCAGCTATGATGATCGCTAACGCAATCAAGGACACTGCAATTGGGCTCATTGTAGCTAAGCTCCTGGCGCAGCCGCCTCCCGCTTAGTTGACGATGAGCGAGGACCGGCTGTCTTTCCCGATGTTGCAGCCACGGGAACCCTTTAATTGATCCTCTCCACCGGCGGTGGCTCCCAAGACCCATCTAGGATGGAAGGGGCTTTCTCGTCTGGCCAGTACAGTCGCATAAAGAGCAGGAAGTTATCCTCAGCGAATAGCTGGTGTGGATGTAGTCGATCAGGTCACGCAACGGCCGGGCTGCAGGAGCCTTGCGACTTCCGTGAGCGTGCTGACCATGGGCTCGCAGGCCACTGTCGGCTTACGGCTCTGATTCCACAGCGGCGTCTTGGTGATGCGCGCTTGCGCAGATGGAATACGGATCAGGACCGATGTATCGGCTTGATCGTTCAAGCGCAGAGAAACCGTTTTCGTCTGGACTGCGAACGGCTTGGGGGCAGCAAGATGATCTGCCTTGCCGGCGCGATTGACGATGTGACTTGGCTGTTCAGAGCTCGCCTGCCAGCGGTCTCCGAGGTCGTGACCTGAAGCGAATTGCACGGCACCGATCGTCAATGCGGTCGCGAGAGCGCCTAAAAAAGTTTTGCGAATCTGTGACATGGCCTCGCTCCCCGCCCCACGGCGATCGTTGTTCTTTATGCAGTTCCCCTTTGCCCATCGCTTCCAATGCCATTTTTAACCGTCCGACTGTTTCACCATGCCTTCGTGAAGGCCGGAAAATGGTTTCGTCCCGGCGGATTGTGTTTCGTCACCCCGCGAACCGCACTCGGCGGCGGCTATTCCAGAGGTAGCGGCGATCGTCGGCTGAGGTCCGCAACGGGCCTTGGCCGTGTAAAAACGGCCTTGCAGGGCAGGCAATCTTGAAGCCAAAACTGGGCCAGCGTCAGGCCGCGAT
>NZ_JASAUT010000129.1:0-6278 GCF_029952935.1 Bradyrhizobium sp. Mp19
CGTCTGGACCAAGAAAAAGGTCCGTCAACGCCGTTTCAAAGGCCGCCGTATCACTCAGCTCTGATTCCGGGTACTAGGGGCTGGTTCGGACACCAATAGCAACGACAGCGCCATCATCCAGGCGTTGCGACACGGCGCCTCCGACTCACTAAACCAAACCGGACAGCAGGTGGTTCGACGCAGTCTCAATATCCAGCCCACTTTGACCGTGCGGCCTGGTTTCCCGGTTCGTGTTCTTGTCAATCGTGACCTCATAGTTACGCCGTATAGAGGGTGACAACATGCCAAAACTCAAAATAGGAGAGCTTCCAGACGACAAGCCGGTCAAAGTGAGTACGGAGCTGCCGGCGGCCGTGCATCGTGATCTCATTGCATATGCAGAGGCCCTTTCGCTTCAAGGTGGTCAAGTCGTCGAACCGACTAAGCTTATCGCCCCCATGTTAGCGCGCTTTATGGCCACCGATCGAGGGTTTTCTAAACTGAAACGTCGAGGCGACGCACCGGTCGCCGGCGCAGGACAGTGATGCCTAAGGTTTCTCAAAGCTGTCGCGCGACGCTTAATGCGATGCATAAACCTAGGCGCCGCCGAGTTTGGGCCGCTATTCCGTTACCTTCAGGCGCGTTACACTGCTCCGGCCATCTACGCTGATGGGCACGTCACCATCGATCGTGGCCCGACGTACGACGCGATGCTGGTCACCGTAATCGTTGACTGCGTAATGCTGTGTTGCGCGATTGTCCCATATCGCGATATCGCCCTCTAGCCAGTTCCAGCGCACAGTGTTTTCGGGCGCGGTGACGTGAGACTGGAACAGATCGAACAGCTTTTGTCCGTCGTACTTAGGGACCCCAATAAAGTGCTTCACCAAGGCGCCGAGCACCAGCGCCCGCTCGCCTGTTTCGGGGTGGACGCGCACGACGGGATGCTCGGTCTCAAAAACCGTTCTGGTGAACACCTCGTCAAAGTGTCTCTTGTCGACCTCGCGGACGCGCGCGATTCCGGCGTAATCGAAAACGTTGCTGTGAACGGCCCATAGTTCCTCTGCAAGCCGCTGTAGCGGTGCCGGTAGATCAAGATAAGCAGCCGCTGTGTTCGACCACACGGTGTCGCCTCCGAACGTTGGCATTACAACGGCTCGTAGGACCAAAGTTTTGGGATAGGCTTCGGCGAAGGTCCCATCCGCATGCCAAACATCGGCGCGACCGCCGCCGCGACTGGAGTCCAGTTCGAGGAGCGACGCCATCCCCTTGGTAGGACCGAGCATCGGATGGGGAACTAGCTTTCCAAGGCGAGCGGCAAAGCGCTCATGCTCGGCGTCATTGAGATGTCCTTGATTGCGGAAGAAGATCACCTTGTGCTCGAGCAACAAGCTGTTAATAGCGTCGATCGTGTGGTCCGGTAGATCGCCCGATAGCTTGATATTTTTGACTTCGGCACCGATGCGCGCTGCACGCTTCACAACATCGGTGCCTGAAATGACGTCACCGATCACAGCCGTTCTGCTCATGTTGTTTTTCCAAGCCCCTCGCAGTGTCTTCCTCGCCTCTCGGTAGCGAATGATTCCAGCAAGCATCGTGCCATGTGACGGACTCAGACCGACCGCGTAGACTCACATGGGCGCCGAACGGATCGCGATATTTGGCGCAAGCTTTCGGACTGAACTGACTGATAGTTCGCCCGTGTGACGAAAGAACTTGATCGCCGACCACTCTCGTCGAATGGTGTGAAGACCAAGCGGACAGCAATAGCGCGCCAACCGGCAGCTTCTTCTGTTATGCTCTTGTGGTGACTCATCCGATCGGAAGAATGCAATGCTTCTGCAAAATGGGTAATAATTCGTGATGGTCATGAATCATGTAATCAGGCCCCGCGGCGCGCAAGCGTGCTTCGGAAACGAATCCCCCCATTATTGATACGTTGATAAGACCGAGATTGCGGGCAATCTCCGTCTCAACTGGCATGTCACCCACGATGACGGTTCTTTGTGGAGGTATATCATTGGCCTGCATATACAAGCGCAGACGTTCTTCCTTGTTCACGCTCTTAAACTGGGTTGCGCGGTTCTCAAATGCCAAAATGTCCGTGACGTGAGTCTTGATTCCAAGTCTTCGCACTTGTGCGCGAATTGGTTCAACAATGTGATTGCTGACAATAATGGTGTGAACGGCTCTGTGATCAGCGGCGAGCAAAACATTTCGTGCCCCTTTGCGTAAGGCAGCGTTGCGCGCCAAGAATTCGTAAGTGTCATGAAAAATGGCGCTGTCATTTCTCTCCACGACGTCGATTTCATCTTTCGACATGTCTAGGTTGCGGAAGAGAACCGAAAGAGGGAGTTCGAATTCCTCTCGAAGCCTGCGCATATCTACGGTTGCGCGACCGAATCGGCTCAAAATTGCATTGATGGTTTGAAGCACCGCATTGGCATCATCGAGCAGCGTGCCATTCCAGTCGAACACAATCGCGGATTTCATGGGCGAATGAACCTAAGGTCGGAGGCCAAGCGGTCTTAGGAAGACAAATATGTCTGGCAACTCCTTGGCTCACAGAACGACATGGCTACGATCCGACTTGGATCGCTGTTCTGTGTAGGACGCGCGAACTAGGGAAGAAGAGCATGACCGTTTTCCTCTGTATCTTTGAAGCTGATCTTTGCTGGAGCAATGGTCGTGCCAACGCCGCAAGCGCGCAGTAAGCGGCAAACTGTGCTTTGAAAAATCTGAACCCGACGCGCAGTGTGGCGATCCTGACATGACCTTACGTCGCTGTCAGAAACGGACCAAGATTTTTACGGTGGACCAGCCACAGCATAGAGCTGGCGACGCCGACGTATCTTGTTTTCGTCATTCGGCGGTCGGATCCCTCCCGCGCCAGCAATGAAATGCATGAGTAGTGAAAAGACTTGGCTTACTGTTTTAGCTGGCTACCCAGACAAGCCCGAGGGTGGCGCTTTGGAGCAGTCGTGGAGTAACTCGTCACCGACGCAGTCAAGGAAGTTGGCGAGCGGCAGGTCCGGTCGATGGCCGGGTGCAATCGGTGCCGATCGTGGGCGCCGCCAGATCACTTTTTCCGAAGACGTCATCAGAGTCGGTCTTCTGAAAGAACTGAGCTTGTTACGTAAAAACCAGTGTTCATGCGGCAGAGTTTAGGGGCGCTCGGAAATCGCTAGGATTGCTTCTCCTTGCGATCAGATGCTGATTTTGAACTTAGTCAGGTCACATTGCAGCTCGCCGGCTCGACATCTCAGCGAGCGCCGTTCTCGTCAGGAAATGCCGCAACGAAATCGCAATGAATTGGGTGAAACGACCGTGAACAAAACGGGACGGGAGTGGCCACCACACAAGAAAAATCAATAAGTTAGAAGATGCTCACTGCGTTCGGGACGCAGGGGTCGCAGGTTCGAATCCTGCCACTCCGACCAGATTTCCTTAGGTTTTTTGTTCTCATCGGTGGCTGTTCCCGAGTCAACCACCGATTTGACCACCGAAACATACCTCGCTTTTTGGCCAATGGCTGCTGCCGCCCCGTGCAAATGATCGGGATGGTGATGGCCATAGGTATCCTGCAGGACCTCCGACGACATGCCGAGGAACCCGGCTGCCTCCCAGATCGGCACGCCGCGCTGCATCAGCCAGGTCGCCGCCGTGTGGCGCAACGTGTGCGGAGTGACTTTCCCGGGTAGCTTGGCCAGATCCACGGCAGATTTGAAGCCTTTCTTCACGGAAGCCACCGGCTTGCCGTTGAACTCGACGAAGCAGGTGCTGATCAGCTTCCGGTCTTTCCAACGACGCATATGAGCCAGTAGCCGGGGCGGAAGTGGAGCTGGCGTCTGACGCTTCTTGGTGGCTCGCTTCCCGATCGGCCTGCGGTAGAAGATACCACGCTCCAGATCAACGTACGAGTGCCCAAGCTCCTGGTATGGCGATGCCGCCGCGATCGCGCCGGCTCTGGTGCCGGTGTAGAGGCCGATCAGGATAAATCTGGCCACGTGTCGCAGTGGTCGGCGGTCTGTCCGTACCGGGTCGCCCTTTGAACTGCCGGCGTGGATCGTCTGCTTCTCGCGATAGCGCCAACATTGCCAAACCAGGGCTGCCGCCTCAGTGCGTGTCAGCCACCGATCGCGCGCCTCGCCTTTCGGCGGGAGAGACACGCGAACCGTGCCCCGGTGAAAGCCCTCTTTTGCATGATGGTTGATCGCAGCGCGGAAAGTCTCGAGGTCACGGCGCGCGCCGCCCTTGCTACCGCGATGTTTGACGTAAGCTGCGCAGGATTGCGCGTTCACTGCCGACAGCTTCTTGCCGCCCCAAAAATCGTTGAGCCGGTCGATCCTCGCTTCGATTTCAAGCTGGTCACCCGGCTCGCCGATATCGGTCAAATAGATCGACAGGACGTCAGCGCAATCGATGTCGTCGATATCTCTTCGGCTGCGCTCCGGTTGATATTTTTGCGCAATGTAGTCTGCTAGCGCTTGCTCTGCTTTCTGCGGTGGCTTTGTTTCAGACGCGCTCGCAATGCATCCTGTGGCGATATGCCGGTCTCCGTCCTTGATGATCCAAACGGACTGGGCGACGAGATTGCCTTCGCGATAACGGGCTTTGCGTCTGTAGAGCCGGGCTCCTTTGCTTGGACGCGGCATAATTCCCTCATTCTCTCTATATGAAAGAGTGTCGTGTAATCCTTGCCCGCAATGCGCTCGATGATGAGCCTTCCGCGAGCACTCTCTCTGCGCAATCCGGACGCGGTCATCGAGCCATCGGGAAAAGCCACGGCCGCTGCCACGGAAAGCCGAAGTGGATCGTGCAGGCCAACAGCTTCGCGCTGCCTTGATGCATCGGTCATGCTAGTGAAATCGCGATCGGCGAAAGCACTAACGTGCCGCATCTGGTAAGGCGCCCCTTTGCGCTGGACGTCCCAAGGTCATCAGTGCCCATCGGCACATACAATCAACGCATGGACGGCAACTCAATTGCGACGAGCCGCAGTTTGGGCCGACATGAGCGGACAGGAGCAATGCCTGAGACGGGAGCGCCAGCGTTATCCTAGGTGCGGATATTGATCACTTTTGCGAGGCCCTCATTTTCGTTCTTCATTCCGGCTGGCTTCTTGACTGGCCATTGTCCGCTCTGCCCTCGTTTGGCTCGGGCGAAACACGCTCGGCTAAGGTGAACCCCTCGATTGGCCGTTGGTTGACTGCGATCCACACGCCGACCAACAAACCTTGCCGATCCGGCTCAACAATATTCGGCGGTTGCCGGCTGTGGCTTGTGCGATTCTATCGGGTCGGATGTTCTGCGGGTACTGGCAGATTTGACAGGTCGTGCATTGGCCTGACGCGCCGCCTGGGACGATCGGTTCGGAGTCTCCGCAGTCAATGTCTGTCCTGTGGCTGCCTCAGCGGACGATTTCCCTGCTTATGGACGTGATGACCTATGGGAAGCGCCCCGCCATCTGAAACCCTCGCCAGCTCCTTTTTTCCCCGCCGGCAAGCCGGCTCCTCGCGGCCGCTTCGCTACAAAAAAGGTGCTCTCTCGGGTGCGCCGCTGCGCTTCGCCCCGATGGGTTCAATCGCGTTTCGCTCCCCATGACGGTCTCGCCATCGCAGGGGATCGGCCCTGCGGCAGCGAAGGAGACAGACCATGACTGCAATCGGATTCGTCACCCGTACGGACAACGGCGGCTACAGGGGCGAGCTCAAGACCTTGTCGATCCGTGCCCATATCGACATCGTTCCCAATAGCGGCAAGTCGACTGAGGCTCAGCCAGATTTCCGCATCATTGCCCAGGGAGTTGAGATCGGCGCCGGCTGGATCCGCCGCGGCGAGAGCAGCGGCAAGGACTACGTCAGCCTGTCACTCGCGGCACCTGAACTTGGGTCTCGCAAGCTCTATGCCAACCTTGGACGGGCCGTCGGCTTGGGCGATGACAACGGCTTCTTTCTCATCTGGAATCCCGGAGACTAGCTCCGAGATTTTGAGCTCCCGCGCTGCACGCGGGAGCTCTTTCTTGGCTCCAGGCGGCCGGCTATCGATCGTCATTGCCTGTAGTGCGGATGAATTTTTCCGTTCGATCGCGCGTTCCGGGCGTGAGCAATCGGACGCGGAGTCGCACTCGATCTGTGTGCTTTGCAGCGGCCGACGGCCACGACAGCGAGCGCAAAATCGAGAATTTTTCTCTGGGGCATTTTGCTCAAGGAGGGGTACTTGAGTCCGTATGTCCTTTAGCGCCAGCATAGCGGCGCCACCGGTCTCCGTCACAGTCGAGCCGCCGCCGCGCATGAGGG
>NZ_JASAUT010000012.1:0-154999 GCF_029952935.1 Bradyrhizobium sp. Mp19
TCGGCGATGAAAAAGGACGCAGACGGTTCGCTGACGCTGTACATTCAAAAAGACAGCCCCGGCGCGGACAGGGAAGCAAATTGGCTTCCGGCGCCGGATGACAAAATCTATCTCGTGATGCGTCTATACTGGCCGAAGCCTACGCCACCTTCGATCTTGCCGGCGGGCGAAGGGACATGGCGACCACCCGGCGTGAAAAAGTTCTCATAGAAGACGCAGGTCTCGACGCCTCCCATCATGGCGGTGTGCGATCGCCGGCTCTCGCGCTGTCCGCTGTGAGTAATTCGCGACCGGGGCCACCGAGTGGCAGGCCCCGGCTATGTCCGCTGTTCCGCCGAAAGCGGAAGTAGATGCGTTCGCGCGACCCGTGGGCACATCCGGGCTACGCTCGCTGACCGGGAGAATTCTGGCTATGACCCGAGGTCCGGCCTGTCGCTCAGGACAATGAAGACCTTGCCGCCGAAGTCGTATCGCGCGACCCCGCGCATGCCGAGCCGCAGATGAGCCTTGAGCGAGCGCGGGTTGTCTTCCCTGATGAAGAGGATTGCCTCGCGGCCGGGGAACGTCGCCTGAAGCTTCGCGTACAACGCTTCCAGGACGCCAAGGCCGCGCGCGTCCCGCGAGACGCACACCGGGCCGTAGACATATGCATCGGGACTGCCCGGCCAGGCCTTCAGCATGGCCTGCACCGGCGGCGCCTCGCCATACCCCTTCTCCGACGTCAGGAGCGCGCCGAGCAACCTGCCCTCATAGTCGGTCGCGACGACGATCGGCTGCCCGTTTGCAATGCGCGTCTCGATCACCTCGCGCGGCCATTGCCCGAGCAGCATGCCGCCGCGGTCGCCGCTGTTGGCCGTCAGCAGCGCGGAGATGGAGTCCGCATCCAGCGGTGTGGCGAGCCTGGTCTTGATCATCTCGGGTAGATCGCGAGCACCATGGCGGCGCAGCTCACGCCTTCTTCTTCGCGGTCGTGCGGGTACCGGCGGCCTTCTTCGCCGGCTTCTTCGCGGATTTTTTTGATTTAGCCTGGTTGAGCTCGATCGCGGCACGAATGAGCGTCTTCAGCGCCGGGGCGTTGACCTTGTCGCCCTCGAACAGATCGATCGCGCGCCGCGCATTGCCCTCGAAGCCGGTGTTGAACAGCTTGTCGGGGTCCGGCAGCTGCGCACCATACATGAAGGTCAGCTTGACCTTGCCCTTGTGGGCGTTGCCGACCGCGATGATGCCGTCGCGCGACCACACCGGGCTGCCCATCCACTTCCACTCCTCGATGATCTCAGGATCGGCGGCGAGAATGCTCTTGCGCAGGCTGGCGAGCGTCTTGCCGCGCCAGTCGGTGAGGTCCTCGATCATCCGGTCGATACGTTCCGATGCCGTCATTGCTGTCTCTCGCGCCTCATCCGCCCCAAATCGTCACGTCAAGTCGTCACGTCATGCAATCACACTTGGGATGCGGACGTCGATCCCCCATGCTGATGCCGCGGCGACAGATAGGGCAACGCGAACAGATAGAGGCCGCTGAGCAGCATGAAGATCAGCGGGAACAGCGCCAGCAGGCCGATCCAGACCGCCTGGTGCTGCTGGATCATGGCGACGATGTTGATGATGACGGCAACCGTGAAGGCGATCGAGAGCCAGCGGTGCGATTGCCGGATCCAGTTGTTCCAGTTCAATGTGACCTCCTGTTGGTGGGTGAATGATCCAGCGTCATTGCGAGGAGCGGCAGCGACGAAGCAATCCATGTTTCCGCATATGCGGCGATGGATTGCTTCGCTTCGCTCGCAATGACGAGAGAGAGAGAGAGAGAGAGAGAGAGAGAGAGAGAGAGAGAGAGACCGTCAACCTTCCCGCGCCATCAGCTGATCGAGATTCTCGAGGAACTGCTTCCATCCGGCATGGGCGCCGCCATAGGCCTGCTTCTGATGCGGCTGGAAGCCGGACTGCTCGACGCGCAGATGGGTGCCGGTGGCCGTCGGCGTCAGCGTGAAGACCACGACGCTCTCGAGATTGTAGGCGGCATCCGCATGCGCGAAATTCCAAGTGTAGGACAGCGTCTTGTGCGGCTCCACGGTGAGCACCTTGCAGTCCAGCACGCCGCCCCACTCGCCGCGCAGGTTGAAGCTGTGCCCGACCTCGGGCTTGAAATCGTTTTTCATCAGCCACTCCTCCATCAGATGCGGTTGGGTCAGCGCGCGCCAGAGCTTTTCCGGCGGATGAGGAAATTCACGCTCGACGATCGCGGAACGCGTTTCAGCGGTGGTCTTGTTCATTGGTCCATCCTTTTGAGGAGATCTTCGAGGTGGTCGAACCGGTTCTGCCAGAAGCCCGCCATCTGGCTGGTCCAGTCGATCAGCGGCGCCAGCGCGCCGAGTTGCGCGCTGTAATGGGTCTGCCTGCCTTCATGGCGGTCGCGCACCAGTCCCGCCTGCTTCAGCACACCGAGATGCTTCGACACCGCCGGCTGCGAAATCCTGGCGCGGGCCGTCAGGGCGCCGACGGTCTGCTCGCCCTCGCGACACAGGCGCTCGAAGATGGCCCGGCGGGTCGGGTCTGCAAGGGTTCGAAACAGGATGTCGTGAGCGTCTGGCATTTGCGATCAATAACCCATTGGTTATGGATTAACGTATAACCATCCAGCTATGGATAAGTCAACCGCAAACTTCGGCGGTTCGGCCGTGGCCGCGCTACCTGGGGTTTTCCGGCTCAATCGCGCAACAAGACGGCCCGGGCCTTTCATAACCCGCGGGTTATCCGGTGGCGCCGACCCGCCGGGCCGTAGCCCATCGCGCAGGGAAAGCCGGATTGCTCCGGTTACACCTGTGGTCCTACCCCCCGTCCTTTCTACCTTTTGCACGGGGCCCATGGGTGCGATCGGCACCGGCTTTCCCTGCGCCCTCTACAACGCAGAGGGCGGAACGAAGAGCAAAGCTCGGACGATTCATGTCGCGAGAATGTGGATGTGTGACTCGCAAGAGGCGCCAAACACTCGGTGTCGTCCCTGCGAAAGCAGGGACCCATAACCACAAATGCCGGTTATTGCGCGATGCAGATACGACGAGTCCCGCTCACAACATCCGCCGCGGAGTATGGGTCCCTGCTTTCGCAGGGACGACGCCAGGAACGAGCCGTAACCCGCGGGTGATGACACCGCACCGTTTGACATCTTGAATTGCGACTCATCCTCATCGTCGTCCCTGCTTGCGCAGAGACGACAGCGAACGTGGTGGCTCCGAGCGCGTGAAACCACATCGTTGCGGTGGCACTGCGCATGATCTACAACCTTTGCACGGACGCGATTGCTATTCCCGGATAATTTTACGGAGATTTTTGATGTGCCAGCTTTGCGAAATCACAGCTCCCACCCAGACCTCCCGGCGCCGCTTCCTCGCTGCCGCGGCCTGCACCGCCGCCAGCCTCGCCCTTGCATCGCCGGTTTCCGCCAAGGAAACCAAATCGCCGCCGAAGCCACAGAACGTGCTGGCGCCGGACGCGGCGCTGGACCGGCTGGTGAAGGGCAATCTCCGCTATGTCGAAGGCGTCTCGCGGCGGCATGATTTCAAGCACGAGCGCGAGGCGCTGGCCGGCGGACAGAATCCGTTCGCCGGCATCCTGAGTTGCGCGGACTCCCGCATCGCACCGGAATACGCGTTCGACACCGGCCGCGGCGATCTGTTCGTCTGCCGCATCGCCGGCAATTTCGCCAGCGACGAGACGATCGCGAGCCTGGAATATGCATCGGCCGTGCTCAACGTGCCGCTGTTCATGGTGCTCGGCCACGACAGCTGCGGGGCGGTCGACGCCGCCATCAAGTCGCTGAAGGACAACGCCACCCTGCCCGGCCATCTGCCCTCGCTGGTCAATGCGATCGCGCCGGCAGTGAAGGCGACCGAGGGCAAGGGAGGCGACCGGCTCGCCAACGCCATCAGGCAGAACGTCATCGACAACGTCGCGAAGCTGAAATCGGCGACGCCGATCCTCAGCGCCGCGGTCGATCAGGGCAAGCTCCGGGTGGTCGGCGCGGTCTATCGGCTGACCGACGGCAAGGTCGAGCTCGTCACGGACACCAAACGCCCGACGACTTGAAAGTCAGGTGAATTCAAGTCAAGTCAAGGTCGCGCTGCACATTCGATGTCGTCCCTGCGAAAGCAGGGACCCATAACCACGAATGCTAATTGTTGCATGGCGCCGGAACGACGAGCGCGGTTCACGACGGCCGCCGCGGGGTATGGGTCCCTGCTCCCGTGCGCAATTGCGCACTAGGCAGGGACGACATCTTTTATGCGGAGGCAGGCTCACACAACGTTGCCTCACGTAAACGCCGCTTCCACCTTGCCGAGGCCGTCGAGCTCCATCACGACCGTGTCGCCCGCATTCAGCCACACCGTCTTGACCAGGCTGCCGGTCAGCACGATCTGGCCGGCATGCAGGCCACGGCCTTCAGTGGCGAGATGATTGGCGAGCCAGGCGAGCGCGTTGTGGGGATGCCCGAGCACGTCGGCGCCGGTGCCGCGGCCTTCTTCCTCGCCGTTGACGATCGCGCGTCCCGCGACCGCGCGCAGATCGGGCACGGTGATGCGCGGCACCTCCTCCCCGAGCACGCAACCGGCGGCGAAGAAGTCGTCGGCAATCAGCGTCGGCGCGCCCAATGTCTCCCATTTGACGTAGCGGTCGTCGACGATCTCGATCGCGGGATAGTAGGCATCGATCGCTTCCGCGACCCATTCGGCGGTAAACGGCGCCTCGCTGGGAGCGAGATTGCGGGCGAGCCGCACCGCGATCTCGCACTCGACGCCGACATGGACGAACTCGGCCGCCGGCAGCCGCACGCCACTGTCATGCACGACCTTCTCGAACACGCCACCGACGCAGGGGTGCGGGATGTTGATATATTCCTGCATCACCGCGCTGGTGCAGCCGATCTTGTAGCCGACGAGGCTGCCCACGTGTGGCTGCATCAGAGCGTGCAGCGCGTACTGCACCTGATAGCCTTCGGCCTCGTCGCGCGGCACCACGTCCTTCGGAAGCGCCTTGAGCGGCGCCCGGCTGCGACGCGCGCTGGCGATCGCCTTTGCGGCCGCGAGGACCCGATCCATCTGCGCAGCCTCCCTGGTGTTCTCGGCGGCGCGGTGGCGCCTCCGTCTGCTCGCTGCAATTCAGCACTCGCCGACGCGTCTGGCAAGCACGCTGCACGGGAGCTGCCGTCAGCCCTTGACGAGGCCGAGCCGGATCAGGCTCTCGGCGGTCGCGACGATCATCTCCTCATTGCCGCGCGGGCGCCAGCCGAGCAGGTGCTGCGCCTTGGCGCTGGTCGCGCGGCGCACCTTGCCGAGCAGCGGCAGCGCGGCACGGGCCATCGGGTTGCGCCGTGCGGCGAGCCGCATCATCCAGTCCGGCGCCTGGAACCGCGGCACGCGCCGCGCCTTGCTGCCGAGCTTTGCGCGCAGCACCCGGGCGACCCCGAGGATCGACATGGTCTCGCCGGCGACCGCCAGGAAGCGCTCACCGCTCGCCTTGGGCGACATCATGGCGCGCAGATGCAGGTCGGCGACATCGCGCACGTCGACGAGGCCGAAATGGATCCGCGGCACCGTCGGCATCGCGCCGTCGAGCAGCGCCTTGATGATGCCGATCGACTCGGAGAAATCGGCACCGAGCGCCGGGCCGAACACCGCGGTGGGGTTGACCACGGCAAGCTCGAGGCCATTGCCTTCGCGCGCGACGAAATCCCAGGCGGCGCGCTCGGCCAGCGTCTTGGATTTCGGATAGGCCTGCACGCCGGGACCATCGAGATTGGACCACACGGTCTCGTCGAACGGCGCCGCTTGCGGCGGATGGCCGTAACCGATTGCCGCGAACGACGACGTCACGACGACGCGCTTGACGCCGGCGTCGCGCGCCGCGCGCAACACCCGCAGCGTGCCTTCCCGCGCCGGGACGATCAGCTCATTCTCGTCCTCTGGCACATAGGCGCCGAGCGGCGATGCGACATGCAGCACGTAGTCGCACCCGGTGGCCGCCTCGCGCCAACCGTCGTCGCGCAGCAGGTCGGCGGTGACGAAGCCGACCTGGTCGGGAGCAACCGCACCGCCCTCGCGCAACATCGCGATCACCTCGTTGCTGCGACCCGGATTGCGCACCGTCGTTCGCACCGCATGCCCGTCGGCAAGCAGCTGCAGGATGGTATGCACGCCGATGAAACCCGATCCGCCTGTGACCAATACCGTGCTCATGTCCCTGCCCTCTTCATATTCGGCGGATGGGCCCAACATTGCGCTGCCCGCCCTGCACAGGCCGCATCTGGTCACCTATCTGACCTTGGACAAGTAGGATGAAATTCGAGACCGGTATGGAAAACAATACCAGCGATATGAGTGACGGCGGTGAATGCGAGAGCTGTCCGACCGACCCCGATGTGCTGATCGAATTCAAGCACGCGATCCACGCGCTCGGGGGAAAATGGAAGCTCGAGATCCTGTTCACGCTGATGAATGGCGGCGTGCGGTTCGGCGCGCTGCGCCGCGCGCTCGCGCCGATCACCCAGCACATGCTGACCGCGCAGCTGCGCGAGCTCGAGCGCGACGGCCTGGTGGCGCGCAAGGTGCTCGCCGAGAAGCCGCTGCAGGTCGAATACGAGCTGACGGATTCGGCCTGGAGCCTGACGCCGGCTTTCCGCGAATTGCTGGCATGGTCGAAGACGTTCGGCCCGCGCCGCAATAGCGCGGCAAGCACGACGACGCTCGGAGCCGGACTGGCCTGAATGTCGTCTCGCCATAAGCCGTTTCGGCATAGGAATTACATTCCCTCCCCCGCAAGCCAAGCGGGAGAGGTGCAGCGAATGCGTGGCAAGGCTTGAGCACGCATCATCGGACTTCACCCCATGCCAAGTGCGCGCCGGATCGCGATCTCGACCGGCGAATACGCGCCATCCGTACGTTCCAGCCGGTACGGTTCGCCGGCAGCGAGCGACGGCTGGGCCATGAAGCGCGGCGTCGTGCCCCGATGCTTCTGTGCGGCATGCACCAGCAACGGATGACACAGATAGACCGTGCCTGCCTCGCCGGTCGCGAGCGCGACCTCGCAGTCGGCGCCGACATCGTCGAGCACCATGCGTGCGCGCCCGGCCTCGCCCGCCGGCGCGAGGTAGCGCGCCATTGGCCGATGCGAGCCGACCCTGATCCGGGTCGGCGCGTCGTCCTCGCCGACGTCGGAGAACAGGAACAGCAGCAACAGCGCCCGGCCGCGCGAGACGACATTGGCCCGCCAGGCGGAGAAGTCGCTGCGCTCGTTGGGGTCGCAATCCTCGCCGGGGAAGCTGACGTCGATATGCCAGCCGGCATCGCCGGGATCGTCCGGATGCGGGAACCGCACCGGAAAGGTTCCGATGTCGTCGCGCGGGCGCCAGCGGCCGGGACCGGCGATCTGGTCGAACGCCCGGTGCAGCAGCGGCGTGTTGATCGCCTGCCGGAACGGCGCGCCGCCATAGCCGGGCAGCCGGATCACCGGCCGCGTCCAGGTCGCAGGATCGTGCTCGCTGCACGGCAGGTCACGCCACATGATGGCGCGTCCCCGGTCGGCGAGTTCCCGGGGAAAGGCGCTGTCGATCCGGACAAAGCCCTGCTGGATGAATTGCTCGATCTGCGCGCCGCCAAGCGCGCGCGCGTCGTTTCGATGGGTCATGATTGTCTCTCAAACTGTCGCCGGCCATCGCTGCTCCGCGATGCGCGGAACCTGACCGGCTCATTCGGTTTCACTGGAATCCCAGGAGCGAAAGCTCGTGGGGCCGCTCAACGCTTCCAGGAGGAAGCGGGATCAGCCCAGGAAAAACACCGAAGCGATGTTGAGAGTGCGTGTCATCATGGCGGCGCGAACGTACAACCGGTACGCGCCGGTAGCAATCCGTGGCGATCCGTCGCCACTATTCGTCGCGATAGACCTTCTCGCGCTTCTCGTGGCGTTCCTGCGCCTCCACCGACAGCGTTGCGATCGGGCGGGCTTCGAGCCGCTTCAGCGAGATCGGCTCACCGGTCTCTTCGCAATAGCCGTAGGTGTTGTCTTCGATGCGCTGGAGCGCCGCGTCGATCTTGGAGATCAGCTTGCGCTGACGGTCGCGGGCACGAAGTTCGATCGCGCGGTCGGTTTCCGAGGACGCTCGGTCCGCGAGGTCGGGATGATTGACGTTCTCTTCCTGCAACGTCTGCAACGTGACCTTCGATTCGCGGAGGATCTCATCCTTCCAGGCCAGCAGCTTGGCGCGGAAATAATCGCGCTGCCGCTCATTCATGAAAGGCTCTTTTTCAGTCGGCCGGTAGTTCTTCAGCTTTTCCAAAGGCAGCCATGTCCCTGTCAGGCGGAGGGAACACAACCCCTCCGCGCGGCGCCTTATATAGCCACGTCATGTGACAGACAATATCTGCCACCGCGAAAGGCGGGCCGCCCCCAAGGCCTTGCACAGGCAAACTTATCCGCCCTGCCCGGGGACGGCCCCGCCCCCTCAATAACCGACCGTGAAACGGCGGCGGATATGGGCCGGACGCTCGATTTCGTCGGCGAGTGCAACTGCGAAATCCTCGAACGAGATCGAGCTTTTGCCGTCGGCTGCGGTCAGAAGCTGGTCGGTCCCGAGGCGGAACTTACCGGTCCGCTCGCCGGCCACGAACAGCGCCGAGGGCGACAAAAAGGTCCAGTTCAGGCCCTTCTCCTGGCGCAGCAGGTCGAGGAACTCAGCTCCCTTGGAGGCCTCGGCCTTGTATTGGGGCGGAAAGTTGGGGGTGGTCACCAGGCGGACGCCCGGCGCCACCTCGAGGCTGCCGGCGCCGCCGACCACGAGATAGCGGCCGACCCCGGATGCCTTGGCAGCCCCGATCAGCTTGGCGGGGTCGCTGACCAGGAAATGGATCGAACTGATCGCGGCATCGTGGCCGGCCCACAGCGCGGCCAGGGCGGCCTGGTCGTTCGCGTCACCCTTGCGGGCGGTGACATTGGGCAAGCTGGCGATCTTCTCCGGGTTGCGGGCGATGGCGGTGACGGCGTGGCCGCGGCGGGCGAGTTCCGCGGTGATGCGCGAGCCGGCCTGGCCGGACGCGCCGGCGATGGCGATCTTCATCTCAAGTCTCCGATTGATGGTTTCCAATGGTGACTAGATAGCGAAATGGATGTAGGTGTGAAGAAGGCACTCTCGTCTCACCTGATCACGCCGGAGTAACCGCGATGAAAGCCACGAGCCTCAAGCCGGACGCCTATGCCGCCAATTGCCCGACGCGCCAGATCCTCGACCGGGTCGGCGACAAATGGGCGGTGCTGATCCTGCTGCTGCTGCGCGGCGAGCCGATGCGCTTCAACCAGCTCCGACGCGCCATCGAAGGCATCTCGCAGAAGATGCTGTCGCAGGTGCTGAAGAGCCTGGAGCGCGACGGGCTGCTGCGCCGCCGGGCGATCGCAACGGTGCCGGTGACGGTGGAGTATTCAATCACGCCGCTCGGATCGACGCTCGCCGAAGCCGTCGATCCGCTGCGCGACTGGGCCGAACGGAATCTGAAAGACGTGCTGGCCGCGCAGCGCCGCTACGACGCGCAGCGCAAGGCACTGGCGGCCTGAGGCACTGGCGGCCTGAAGGCACTGGCGGCGTGGGACACGTGAGTTGATCGGGAGGAGCCTAGTATTGCCCGGCCTTGGCGAGCTCGACCTCGACGCGCAGCTCGATCTCGCCGAGCACGGAATCGAGGCCGGGGTCGCCGGACGATTCCTTCAGGCTCGCCGCGGCATCACGCAGCCGGTTCACCGTGGAGGAATCGAAATTGCCGGACAGCAGTCCGAGCTTGAGCGCATCGAGCACGTCGAGCGCGCCCTTGCCACGGGCGACCGAGCGCTTGCGGCGTTCGGTCGGGTCCTCGACGCCCTGCAGCGCGAGCAGCGCATCGAGGCTGGCCGCGGCCTTCGGCGCCGCGGTGGAGCGAACCTCCTCCTGCGCGGTCGTCGCATCCGGCAGCGAGAAGCCGCTCGACGACGTGCGCCGGGTGGCGCCGGTGGACGTGCCAAGCGTGGTGCCGTTCGGTCCGTAGATGCGCATCGTCGTGATCCCGCAGGCCTGAATGGGCCGAGCATCGCCGTTTTATGGTTAACGGCGCGTAAACGACCCGGCAATTTCTGCCGCCGCGCGGCAGTTTCGCGCTCCCTGACGAACCCGAGGAAAATGACGCCCCGACAATTTCGATAAATATATCAACACATTGCCCAAGCGACGCGAAGTGGCACGCAGCTCGCATGGTTAATGGCGGATCGCCGTCATGGGAGTGTCGCGCAATCCGCGAGTTCAGTTCGAGGGGAGCATCGGGATGCCCGGCATCCGCATCGCAAAACTGTTTGGAGTGGCCTGCGCCGCGCTGCTGGCGATGGCGGCCTCCGTCATGCCGGCGGCCGCGACGTCGCGGATCAAGGATCTCGCCAATATCGAGGGCGTGCGCCAGAACCAGCTGATCGGCTACGGCCTCGTGGTCGGCCTCAACGGCACCGGCGATACGCTGAACAACATCCCCTTCACCAAGCAATCGCTGCAAGCCATGCTCGAGCGCATGGGCGTCAACATCCGCGGCGCCACCATCCGCACCGGCAACGTCGCCGCCGTGATGGTGACCGGCAATCTGCCGGCGTTCGGCACCCAGGGCACGCGCATGGACGTCACCGTCTCGGCGCTCGGCGATGCCAAGAACCTGCAGGGCGGCACCCTGCTCGTCACTCCCCTGCTCGGCGCCGACGGCAATGTCTACGCGGTGGCGCAGGGATCGGTGGCGGTCGCCGGCTTCGCGGCCGAAGGCGCCGCCGCCAGCGTCGTGCGCGGCGTGCCGACCGTCGGCCGGATCGCCAACGGCGCCATCATCGAGCGCGAGATCGAGTTCGCGCTCAACCGCCTGCCCAATGTGCGCCTCGCGCTGCGCAACGCCGACTTCACCACCGCCAAGCGGATCGCCGCCGCGGTCAACGACTATCTCGGCGTCAAGACCGCCGAGCCGATCGATCCCTCCACGGTGCAGCTTGCGATCCCGACGGAATTCAAGGGCAACGTCGTCGCCTTCCTGACCGAGATCGAGCAGCTGCAGGTCGATCCCGATCTCGTGGCCAAGATCGTGATCGACGAACGCTCCGGCATCATCGTGATGGGCCGCGACGTCCGCGTCGCCACCGTCGCCGTCGCGCAGGGCAATCTCACCGTCTCGATCTCCGAGAGTCCGCAGGTCAGCCAGCCCAATCCGCTGTCGCGCGGCCGAACAGTCGTGACACCACGCACCAGCGTCGGCGTCAGCGAGGACGGCAAGAAGTTCGCCGTGGTCAAGGACGGCGTCTCGCTGCAGCAGCTGGTCGACGGCCTCAATGGCCTCGGCATCGGACCGCGCGACCTCATCAGCATCCTGCAGGCGATCAAGGCCGCCGGCGCGATCGAAGCCGACATCGAGGTGATGTGATGGCGAGCCTGATCAACAGCACCACCGGCAGCATGCCGAACAAGGCGTTGATGCCGATGTTCAACGGCCGCCCCGATCCCGTGCTGCAGGACGCGCTGAAGAAGGTGACGCCGCAGCAAGCCGCCAAGGCAAAGGCGACCGCGACCGATTTCGAATCGATGTTCCTCAATTCGATGTTCTCGCAGATGACGACCGGCCTGAAGGGCGACGGCCCGTACGGCGACACCGTCGGCACCGGCGCATGGCGATCGATGCTGACCGACGAATACTCGAAGAATTTCGCCAAGGCCGGCGGCGTCGGCATTTCCAACGAAGTGTTCCGCTCGCTGATCCTGCAGCAGGCGAACAAGAGCTAGGGTTTCAAGGAGCAGCGCGATGAACCAGCGTCCACAGCAGCCGCGGCCTGTAGCATCCGCCCCCGCCGCGCGGTCCGCGACGTCGACGCCGCCGGACGTCGCGCGTCTCGCCAACGAGCTGACCGAAGTGATGAGCGGCCTGCTCGCCGTGATCGAGCAGGAGACCGAGTTCGTCCGCGCCGGCAAGATCCGCGAGGGCATGCGGCTCGAGGCGCAGAAGTCGGAGCTGTCGCGGCGCTACATGCTCGCGGTGGAGCATCTGAAATCGATGCAGAAGATGCTGTCGCAGACCGATCCCGAGCTACTCGCGACGCTGCGGCGCCATCACGAGACATTCCGCGCCATGCTGCAGGTCAATTTGACCGTGCTTGCGACCGCGCATGCCGTCTCCGAAGGCATCGTGCGCGGCGTCAATGCCGAGGTGCAGCGCCGCAACATTCCGAACACCTATACCGCAAGCGGACAGCGCGCCACGCCCGGCCCCCGCAACATGACGCCGATCGCGGTCAGCCGCACGCTCTGACGCCTACGCTTACAATTTAGCTCAATTCGACGCCGCCCTGGCAGCGCGGCATTCAGCGTGTTTTCTAACAGCCTATTGAGAGGTTCCCCGTAGAGTTGCGGACCGTGAGGGGTTGGGATTTGACTCAAGCAAACTAGTGCCTGTGCACTACGAGGCTGCCATGAGTACAGATTTCAACATCAAGCCGGTGGGGGCACCGGTCGCGGCGCCGATGGTCTCTCCCACGAGCGATACGGCGCAGAAGGCGGTCAAGACTGAACTGCCGGCGAGCCAGAGCGTCACCGCTCCGGAGCCGAGCGTGCGCGTCACCATCGATCCCAACGCCGTCAACGCATCGATTTCAAATCAGGCTCCGTTGGTCAGCGACCAGGTCATCATCGACCGCGACGCGCGCGCCGTGGTCTATCAGGTGGTCGATAATCGCACGAATTTGGTGGTGAGGCAGTTTCCGGAAGAAGCCGTATTGCGCCGCCGCGCCTATTTCCACGCGCTCGATCTCAGCAAGGACGCGCCGACGCGGGCGCGTGCCACCGATCGCCGCGCCTAGGCGCGGACCAACGACCGCTCAGGTCTTCTGCGTGGCGTAGGCTTTGTCGAGATAGGTCGCTCCGGTGGCCGGATCGGTGACGACATTGGCGATCAACGCCGTCCCCTGCTGCACCAGCGCGAACTTGGTATCGCCGATCCGGAACCCGCCATCCTTGATCAGCACGTCCTGATACTTGCTGGTGCCGTCGCTCTGGTAGTGGACCTTGGCGCGGAAGCCATCGACGTTCGACACCGAGATGTTGAACGATTTGTTGTTGGCGTACTTGCCGCTCCAGCTGCCCTCATAGAGGTTCGGATCGACGGCCACATAGGGCGTCTTCGACGGGACCGTCAGGCCGGCGGCCTTGTAGTTGGCCGACAGGATGCTCAACACGTCGGCCATGCCGAGGGGCTCCGTCAGGAATCGATCGATCAGCCGCGGCCCGAGAGGCCGGCGGCGATATTGCAATTGATATCGATCAGCGACTTCAGTTTCGCCGGATCCGGATTCATCTGGATGTCGACGGTCTGCTTCATCACGAACACGCCGATATTGGCGATGTTCTGGCGAATCTCGAGCGGCTGCGGATTGTCGTCGCCTTGCGCGGCGCTGAGAAAGATCGACCACAACCGGCGATTGAACAGCAACGCGTGATCGAGCGCCTTGTCGGGACCGTTCCAGTTGGTCTGGACTTCCTGCAGCTGCCGCGCGGCCTTCAACAGCGCCTGCGCTTCGATTTCACGTGGGGACGCCGTCGTCGTGGAGGTACGAGCGTAGGCCTGGGCTGCATTCGACATTCAATGACCTCGATGGGATGCGGATTTCTCGAGCCGCGAAGACGCAATTCTAGCGCCCGATATTTATGCATCCGGCGCCTTTAAATATGGTTAGCAGCCGTTACGAAATGCGTCGTTCTGAGGGCATGGACAGACACCGTAATATCCCGGAGACAAAAGAAAACGGCGGGGTTTCCCCCGCCGTCCTCGAAGCACTTGCCGGCGCGCTTAGCGGAGCAGCTGCAGCACGCTCTGCTGGCTCTGGTTGGCGAGCGCCAGCGCGGAGACCGCGATCGACTGGCGGGTCGACAGCGCCTGGCTGTTGGCCGCTTCCTCATTGGTGTCGGCCAGCGTCAGGTTGGACGAACCGGTCTGCAGCACGTTGATCAGGTTCTTCGAGAAGTCCTGACGGATCTGCACGATCGACAAGTTCGAACCCAGCGTCGAGGCTTCGCTGCGCAACGAGGAGCTCGCCGAGCTCAGCGACGCAATGACGCTGTTCGCCGAGTTGTTGTCGAGGAAGTCGGTGCCCGCGGTCAGCGCCTTCAGACCGAGGCCGCTGGCATTGAAGGTGACGCCGGTGATGCTGAGCGTCGACTTGCCGGTCTCGTTGAAGGTCAGCTTCAGGCTGTCGCCGTTCAACAGGTTGATGCCGTTGAACGAGGCGTCCTGCGCCGTGGTCGTGATCTGCGCAATGGTGTTGTTGTACTGCGTGACCAGAGCGGCGCGCGCCGACTGCGAGGCCTGGTCGGCAACCGGCGCCGTGCCGGCCGCGCTGAACGTCGCAGTGCCGCCGCCGGTGTTGGTGAAGGTCACCGCACCGATCGTCGAGGAGGCCGCGTCGTTGGTCGTGGTGATGACGAGCTTGTTCGAGCTGTCGAGGCTCGCCGTCAGGTTGCTGGCCGCGAGCGACGTGTTCAGCTGCGCCAGCGACGTGCTGGCCCCGAAGGTGAAGCTGAAGGCCGGCTGGCCGGCCGAAGCCGCGATCGCCAGGACGTCACCGCTCTTGATCGTGGTGCCGTCGACGAGGTTGGCAGACGTGCCGCCGAGCGCCGCGGTGGAGGTGACCGTCGACCTGGTGGTGTAGCCGGTCGGGCTCTGCAGCACCTGGTTGGCGATCGACTTCGCGGTATCGACCAGCTTCTGCAGCGAGGTGATGCCGGTGTTGGCGGCCTGCAGCACCTGCACACCGTTGCCGATGCCGTCGAGCAGGTTGTTGATGTCGCTGGCGCGGTTGTCGAGCGACTGCGCGGTGAAGAAGTTGGTCGGGTTGTCGAGCGCCGTGTTGACCTTCTTGCCGGTGGCAAGGCGGTTCTGCGTCGTGGAGAGCAGATCGGCGGTGGACTGGAGGGAGAGGAGGTTCTGGCGAACGGAGGAGGAGAGAATGATGTCGGACATTTTCATACCTTTCTGGTGTGAAACTGAGGAAAAAAGCCGCTCCAATCCTTTCTGATCGGGCGGATGGCCGATCCTGCGGTCTGGCCGCGAAGGAAAAAGAAATCTCCGGGACGGCATTTGAGACAAAGGCCGAAGAATAAAATTGTCGCCATTGGGCGAGGTTCGCCCCGAAAACTACTGAGACGACTGACAATTCCGGCCAGATAACGACGCCAGCGCCCGCCCCTCGTTCACCAAGCATTAACCATCATGGGAAAGGATCGCTGTCGCATCGGCCCCCGGCCGCAACGGCGGCTGCTAAGCAGTGCCGAACCACTTCGCTCCGCCAGCGAAGACGTCACGCGACTGCAGGCAAAGGAGAACGGTCATGGCCCTGAAGGTCGAACTCAAACCGAACGAGCGCATCATCGTCGGCAATTGCGTGATCACCAACACCGACCAGCGCGCCCGCCTGCTGATCGACGGCGATCGCATCCCGATCCTGCGCGAGAAGGATATCCTGACGCCCGAGACCGCGGACACGCCGGCGAAGCTGATCTATCTCGCCGTGCAGCTGATGTATCTGTCGCCGGACCCGATGGCGCACCACCCGACCTATTTCAGCCTGGTGCGCGACATCATCACGGCGATGCCGAGCGCGTGGCCGTTCATCGAAAGCGTCAACAACTTCATCCTCAACGGCGACCTCTATCACGCGCTGAAGGAGTCCAAGAAGCTGATCGCACACGAAGAGAAGCTGCTGGAAACCGCGCGCGACCAGCAAAACGCCGATCGCGACGACGCACGCAAGAGCGCGTAGAGCTTCTTGTTTTGAGCGTTTTCTTCACGCGAACCGGCGTCCACTTCGCTTGAAAACACTCTAGCCCCACTCGCCTCAACGAAAAAGGCCTCCGCGCGGAGGCCTTTTTGCTGGCTGGAGTTAAGGGGCGCGCGATCAGCTGATCGGCAGGTATTTCAGCAGCGTCGTCTGATACAGCATCGACGTGGTCTGATACGACGCCTGCAAGCTGGTTTGCAGCGCCAGGATCTTGGTCGCGACCTCGTCCTGATTGACGCCCTCGACCGAGTCGAGCATCGTTTCCGCCATCCCCTTCAGCTGGGTCTGCCGATCGGTGGCCGCCTTGGTCGCGGTCTGGGCACCGGCGAACTCGGCCTGCACGTCCTGGATCTGCTGCTGACCGTTCTGCGGGGCGAGGTTGGCGCTCACGCGCTGCGCGAGCGCCGTCACCTGCGCGCTCGCATTCGGGTTGCTGGCATTGGTGGTGACGGCTGCGTACACCGCGACGTTCTGCAGCAAATAGCGGAAGGCCTGTTCGTTGGCGCGCGCGCCATACTGCACGGTGATCGACTGATCGACCTGCGCGACCGCGGTGCCGCGCGCCGACCCCGGGCCATTCTCGCCGGTGTACCAGTAGACGGTGTTGCCGGGCGTGCCCGCGACCAGGTTGGTCGCGGTGTCGAACGGCGGTCCCCCTACCCTGAGCGGCGCCGGCGCTGCGGTGGTGTTGTTGGCGATGCCGAGCGCGCCGAGTGCCGCGGCGTTGGAGCTCGAGATCGACAGGCTCTCGCCGTCCGCGCCGTGCAGAGTGATTGCGCCGTTGCTGATGGTCGACGGGTTCTTGGTGCCGCTGATCTGGTCGATCTTGGCCATCAGCGTCTGCACGCTGTCGGTGACGTTGACCTGGTTGCCGGTGGCGCCCGAGGCCACGAAGGTGATCGGCGTGCCGTTCACCGTGATGGTGTCACCGGCGGCAAAGCTCGTCGACAGCGAGTCGGTGCCCGCCGCCCCCGAAAGGGCCGTGGCGCCGCTGATCGGCGCCGGCGGCGTGTTCTGGTTGTTGACCGCTGCGCCCGAGACGGTCGCGACCGGATTGAAGAAATTGTTCGACGCCGCGACCGCGGACGCCGCGACCAGCGACGTGTCGCTCAACGTCTTGATCGACGAGGTCAGCGTCGACTGCAGGTTGGCCGTCGTCGCCGCGGTGTCGGCGCCGATCAGGAACGAGCCGGCGGGCGGCGGGTTCGTCGTGGTCGCCGTGAGTTCGATCGCATCGGTGGTGCCGTCGGGCAGCGTGAAGTTGAACTTGATCTTGTCGCCGTCCTTCGGATTGACGGCGCCGAGATCGACGGAGGCTGATTTCGGCGTGCCGGCCGGCTGCGTCACCGTGGCGCCGCCCGTCAACGACGACTGCACCGACAAAAGCTTCAGGCCGAACGGCGAGCCGTCCTCGGCGATACTCGTGACCGTCGTGGTCGCCGGCGGCGACGAGACGCTCAGGCGCCCCATCATGCCGGCGCCCTGATCGGCCTGCTTGCGCTCATTGATGAGCTGGGTGAGCCCGGCCTGGGTTGCCGTGCCCTTGAGCATGGTGTCGGCGGACACCGTGGCCGGCGTATCCATCGCGCGGCCGGAAAACAGATAGCGGTCGCCCGACTGGCTGTTCAGCATCGCGACCGCGTTGGCGAAGGCCGCCTGCGCCGTGATCTGGCCCGAGGTCTGGCCGCTGTCGTTGAGCGTCAGCGTCGCCGTCGTCGCGGCGTTTTTCACCTGGGTCCCGACGTCGGACAGGCCCTGCAAGGTGAGGTTCGCGACACTCAGGCGCGTGTTGAGGTTGGTGGCAGTATCGGAAAACGCGTTGATGCCGCTGATCTGCGCGCGCAGGCTGAGCGCAAAACCGCGATCGAGCCCCTGCCCCGCATAGGTCGTCGATACCTTGCCGGTCGCAAGCTGCGTGGTCAGGTCATTGAGCTGATTCCGCAGGTTGAGGATCGTGGTGCCGATATAGGAAGTTCTGCCGCTTACGCCGTCGATCGACATGTTACCCTCACGTGAGCTGCAGCAGCGCGTCGTACATCTGCTTGATCGACGACATCACGCGCGCATTGGCGGAATAGGCGTTCTGCAGCGAAAGCAGATGCGCCATCTCCTCGTCCATGTTGACGCCGGAGGTCGAGTCCATCTTGGTCTGCAGCGTGTTCAGCACGACGTCCTGGCCGTCAGCGAGTTGCTTGGCGGCGGTCGCCGACTCGCCCTGCTGGCTGATGAACTGCTTGGCAAAGTTCAGCAAGGTGCCGGTGAACGGTGCGCCTGACGTGCCAAGGCCGGTCTGCGGCGAATAGCTGTACGAGGCGTTCGACAGCTGGTTCAGGACGAGGTTGGCGCGCGTGGTGTCGCCGGCCGGCGTCTGCGGATTGGTCGAGTACACCACCATGCGCGAGGGATCGCCGATCAGGCCGGTGTTGACGCTGATGCGCGCGGCAAGGCCGGTGGTCTGCGAGCCGTTCGCGGTGATCGCGCCGGTGTAGAGCCCGCCATTGTCGGTGAACAGCGGAAGGTGCGGATCGCCCGAGGTCAGCGACGAAACCGTCGAGGTGACCGACGCCGCGGTCACATCGGCCTTGTTGACGGCGCCGTCGTCGAGCACGCGCAGCGTCGACCCCGACGGATTGGAGAATTGCAGGCCGGTTCCGCCGAGTGCGCCGTTGAGCTGCGACAGCACCGAGCTCATGCCGCCGGAGAAATCGATGCCCAGCACCTCGTCGTTCGGATCGACGGTCGCGGTATTGCTCAGCGGCAGCACGCTCGGATCGTCGACGCGAATGATCGACAGATTATGCGTGAGGCCGGTGGTGTTGTCCTTGTAGGAGACGTGGATGGTGTTGCCGTTCTGCAGCCCCGAGAGGTCGAGGTCGAAGCCGGACTGCGCTCCCACCGTCGCCGCGGTGCCCGCGGTGGTCTTGTCCGACAGCGCGCTCGACATCGCGGCGGCGAACTGATCGATCTGTGTCTGGGCCTGCGCCAGCGTGTTGTCGCGCAACTCGAGATAGGCGGCGATCTTGCCGGAACGAATCGAGTTGGTCGACACCATGTCATAGGTGCCGCCATGCGGGAACGTGATGGTGATGGTGCCGACGGTGCTCTTGGTCGGGTCGGTATTGTACAACGTGTTGGGCGTCATCGTGCCCTGGGCGTTGAAGCTGAGCGTCGCGGCCTCGGTGCCGACCAGCTGCACGCCGGAATTGGTGAACACGCTCACCTGGTTCTGGCTGTTGGTGACGGTGCGGATGTCCATCAGCTGCGAGAGCTGCGTGACGTAGCGGTCGCGCTGATCGAGCAATGCCGCGGTCGAGGCATCGGTCGTGCCGCCATTGGCCGCCAGCTGGACATTGAGGCGCGCAATCTGCTGCATCGCATTGTTGGCGCTGTTGATGGAGTCGCTGATGCCGGCCTCGGCGTTGGCGCGCAGCGTCTGAATTCCCTGCGAGGTCGCGTTGAGCTGCTGCGCCATCGATTGCGCGGCATTGATCACGCCGATGCGGGCCGACTGCGATTCCGGGCTGGTCGACAGCCCCTGCAGCGCGGTCAGGAGCTTGTTGTAGGCGTCCTCGATCGTGCCGGTGGAGTCGGGATTGCCGTACACGCCCTGCAGATTGGCCAGGAAATCCGAGCGGACGTCGGCGTAGGCCGCTCCCGACGTCTCGGTACGGAGCTGGGTCTGCAGGAATTCGTCGAGCTGGCGGTTGACGCCGGTGATGAGGACGCTCGATCCGTACTGGCCGGTGGTGCCGGTGACCTGGTTGAGCGTCTTCCTGACGTAGCCGGGCGTCTCCGCGTTGGCGACGTTCGACGACACGAGCGAGAGCGAGGCCTGCGTGGCGCGCAGGCCCGACATCGCGGTGGAGAGGGCTTGGCTCAAACCCATGATGTGTACTCGCCTTTACTTCTTCACACGTGCAGCAAACGATGCGATCAGCGCACCACGTTCAGGAGATCCTGCACCATCGAATTGGTTGTGGTGATCACCTTGGTGTTCGCCGAATAGGCCTGCTGGGTCACGATCAGCTTGGTGAACTCGTCGGCAATATCCGTGTTCGAGCTCTCGAGCGAGGAACCGACGATGGTGCCGGCCTTGCCGAACAGCGCCGCGCCGGACTCGTCGGTCGCCTCGAACGCACCGCCGTCGATACGCTTGAGGAAGTTGGTGCCGTTGAAGGTCGCCACCGAGATTTCGGCGAGGTCGATGTTGCGGCCGTTGGTGTAGTTGCCGACGATGCGGCCGTTGGTGGAGACGCTGACCGACTGCAGCTGGCCGGCGGGGAAACCGTCCTGCTGGATCTGGTTGACCTGAACATTGCCGTTGGCATCGGCGAACTGGGTCACGCCGCCGGAGCCGAAATTGATCACGGGGCTGCCGAGCGACACGCCGTTGACGACGGCATTGGTGAGCGCCACCGAGGAGATCGCCGGCGACATCTGGCCGTTCGAGGCGAAGGTGAAGTTGACGTTGACGTTCTGCCAGGAGACCTGCGTGCCGGTCGCATTGGGATTGACCTGATAGAACAGGTTCCAGGTGTCGGTATGTCCGCTGCCCAGCGAGGAGCTGTCGGTCTTGGCCCAGCGGAATTGCAGGTTCACCGGCGCGCCCGACACGTCGTAGGCCGTGACGGCGCCGCCCGAGACGGATTCGTTCAGGAAGGTCGAGTTGTCGTTGCCGACAACCTGGCCGGTGCCGACCGTGCCGCCGCCGCCGCGAACCGCAACCGCCGACCCGGTGAAGCCGAGCGCCGCAAAGGCGGTCGCGTTCGAGCTCGTCACGTTGAGATCGGCCAATTTGCCGGAGTGCAAGGTGATCTTGCCGCCGCTGATCGTCGATGACGTCGTGGTACCGGTAATCGAGTCGATCTTCGCGAGCAGCGTTCCGATGCTGTCGGTGACGTTGAGCTGGTTGCCGGTCGCCCCCGAAGCCACGAAGGTGATGACGGTGCCGTTGACCGTGATCGTGTCGGCGGGCACGACGGGCGGGCCGGCAGAGCCGGCGCTGAAGTTGGTATTGATCGAATCGGTGCCGGCTGCGCCCGAAAGCAGCGTCGCGGCGGTAATGGCCACCGACGGTGTCGCCTTGTTGTTTTGCGCGGTGCCGGTGATGGTGGAATCGGTATACGGCGCAGCCGGCGTGCCCAGCACCAACGGATTATTTCCACTGCTGAACGCGCCCGGCCGGATCAACTCCGAACCGGGAACCGAAGTGTCGTGCGCGGTGGTCAAGGGATAGGACGCGAGGTTGGCGCGATAGTCGATCTTGGTGGTCTGCTGCGCCGGCAGGAAGTCGTTCTTGAATTGCAGCACCTGCGGCGATGAGCCTGCCGGGTTGCCGGTGGTCGGGTCGATCGGCACACCCTCGAGATAGTAGCCGGCGCCGTTGACGAGATAGCCGTCCTTGTTGAGCTGGAAATCGCCGCGGCGGGTGTAGCGGTCGACGCCGTCGAACACCGGTGCACCGTCGGTGAAGCTGCCGGGCTTCTGCACCGCGAAGAAACCGTTGCCGTTAATCGCCATGAAGGTCGCGACCGATGCCGACTGCACGTCGCCCTGCACCGAGTTGGTCGAGCGGGACTGCGCGGTGACGCCGCCGGCGAGCTGCGCGGTCAGCGCGGTCTGCGGGACGAGGTCGAGGAACGAGGTATCGATGCGCTTGAAGGCGGTGGTCTGCGAGTTAGCGATGTTGCCGGAGATGTTTTCGAGCGCGTAAGACCCCGCGCGCAAGCCACCGACAGCCGTCGTGAGAGCGCCGAAGATACCCATGACATGTTCTCCAATTCGATTCCCGGCGGCTGGCAATCACAGGAATGGCCGCATCGGCGGAGCATGTCGCAAAGGTCGTGCCACGAAACAAAACGTAACAAAATCATCCGCTTGAAAAAAATGCCCCGGTCGTTCGACCGGGGCACATTTGCCGGGAGCGGCAACAATTGCCGGGAAGGAATGTCAGGTCGCCGACGGCGCCGCCGGGTGAAACACCAGCGCGAAACCGTCCATGCAGTAGCGCAGCCCGGTCGGTTTCGGGCCGTCGTCGAAGACGTGGCCGAGATGGCCGCCGCAGCGGCGGCAATGCACCTCCGTGCGCACCATGCCGAAGGTGCGGTCCGACGTCGTGCCGACCGCATTGTCCAGCGGCTTCCAGAAGCTCGGCCAGCCGGTGCCGCTCTCATACTTGGTCTCGGACGAGAACAGCGGCAGGTCGCAGCCGGCGCAGGCGAAGGTGCCCTTGCGGTGCTCCTTGAGCAGCGGGCTCGATCCTGGCCGCTCGGTGCCCTGGTTGCGCAGGATCTCGTATTGCTGCGGCGTCAGCTGCGCGCGCCATTCGGCCTCGGTCTTCTCGATCTCGAATTTCTCGGCGGCCTGCGCCGGCGAGGCGCGCAGCCAGCGAAAGGCGGCGAAGCCGAGCAGGCTGGCGGCGGAAGCAAGCAGGATGCGGCGATCGAACATCAATCATCTCCGGTGCGGACGGCTCAGGAGGCGCGCCCGAGGTTCGTCAACAGATACGAACCCCGCCGGCGGACGTTACATCCGCCCGTCGGAGATCCGCTCACTTTCTTGCGAGGCATCCGGATACGGCGCCTCGCCGTCCTCGATCTGCCTCGGCGCGGGCGGCCGCGCCGGCCGCACCGCCGACGGGGGCGGACGGCGGGGTGCGGGTCCCCGGGTTCCCGCCCTGAGATTGGCCTCGGCGAGCCGCGCCTCGCGCAGGCGCTCCTTCGCACGTGCACCCTCGCGGTAGCGCGCCAGAACACCCGCCGCGGACGCGGCGCCCCTCGCCCACAGGCTGACGAAATGACCGGCGACGCGGCCGGTGGTGCCGCCGGCCCAGACCAGCTCGAACGGCGAAAACAGCCGCCAGCGGTCGTCGCCCCACAGGATGCTGCGCGCGATCAGTTGCCCGGCGAGCGCCGAGGTGTTGAGTCCCTGCCGGCCGAAGCCGCTCGCTACCCACAGGCCCCGGCGCAACTGGCCGATCTGCGGCATGCCGTGCACGGTGACGCCGACCGCGCCACCGAACATCTCCGCGATCGGAACCTTGCCGAGTTGCGGAAACACCGTGGCGATGCGGCGCTGCACCGCCCCGCCGAGCCGCTTCGGCCGTGCGTCCCAGGTGGTTTCGGGGCTCGCCCACAACAGCCGATCGCCATCGACGACACGGAAATGGTCGATGCCGTTGCTGTCGACGACCGAGCCGGAAAAGGCGATGGTCTCCGCCAGCCGGTCCCCGAGCGGCTCGGTCAAAGCCGCGTAGCGCCACACCGGCAGCAGCGTATCGGACAAGCGCTTCAACGGCGCGCCGAGATGGATGTTGCCGGCGAGGACAATATGGTTGGCCCGCAGCCGCGCCGTCGGCGTCACGATGCGTTTGCGGATGCCCGAAAAATCGATGCTGACGACCGGCGTCTCCTCGAATATCCGCACGCCCGCCCGCATCGCCAGCGCGGCGAGGCCATGCACATATTTGCGGCCATCGATCTGGAACGCCTTCGGATAATAGATGCCGTGGAAATAGCGGCCGGTCCTGAGCACGCTGCGCACGCGATCGACCTGCCAGCCCTCGACCTCGGTCGCGAAATCCTCGCCCAGGGTCTGCAGGCGGCCGATCAGCGCCTCGCCGACATCGACGTTGGAGACCTCCAGCGCGCCATCGCTCGGCTTGATGCCCGGGATCAAATCTTCGGTAGCGGTGGCGCGGACATAATCGGCACCCTCCTTCGACAATGCCCACAATTCGCGGGCATCGTCGAGGCCGACGCGCTCGATCACGTCTGTCATCGGCAGGCCGAATCCCGGCATCACGGTGCCGAGATGATGACCGGAGGCGTTCCAGCCGATCTGGCGGCCCTCGAGCACCGCGACGCTCGCGCCGAGCCGCGCCGCCTCACGCGCCACGGTCAGACCGGCCAGCCCGGCCCCGACCACGCAAATGTCGACGTCGAGGTCAAACGCCAGACGGTCGCCGAGCGGCGAGTCCGCCTGATCGGGGCCGTCTGCCGCACTTGTGGAACTCTCGCTCATGGCGTTTCTTACGAACCGCCGCGGCGCTTGTCACCTTGTCCAGGGCATGAGCCTGTAGATTAATTCGACCTGACCGAATCGAGAATGGAAGTCCATGCGCCGTTTGCTGCTGCTGCGTCACGCCAAGACCGAACACGACGCGCCTTCGGGGCACGACCAGGACCGCCGCCTCGACGAGCGCGGCCACCGCGATGCGGCCGAGATCGGCGGCTGGATCGCCCGTCATCCGCCCCTGCCCAATCTGGCACTGGTCTCGCCGGCAGTCCGCACCGCGCAGACCTGGGACATCGTGCGCGAGGCGCTGAAGGGCGCCGGACCTGCGCCGAAAGTCGAATTCGTGCCGGACCTCTACGGCGCCGATCCGGTACAATTGCTGACCGCGATCCGGATGGCTTCGGTCACCGATCCGAAGCGGCTGATGCTGATCGGCCATAACCCCGGCATGCACGAGCTCGCGCTGACGCTGACCGGCAGCGGCGACGAGGCCGCAAAGCGCGCGCTCGGCGACAATCTGCCGACCTCGGGGCTCGCCGTCTTCGACTTCGCGACCGACGACTGGAACGACGTCTCGTTCCGGCGCGGCAAGCTCGTCCTGTTCGTCAGCCCTAAACTGTTGAAGCAAGCCTCGCGCAGCTGACGCAAGCGGACAGCGCCGCTCCGCCATGCTATATTGACGTCTGCGCGACAGGGGGACCGGTTCGCGTCGATACAGAACGACTTCAAGAACAAGAAGGCGCGCGTCCCGGCACAGGGACCAAACGGCTCCAGACCAATCGCGGACAGGAGGCGCAGATGTACAAGTCCATTCTCGTGCCGATCGACCTCGCCGACACCGATCTGGCGAAGCCGGCGATCGCAACCGCTGCAACATTGTCGCAAACATGGAACGGCGCGGTGCGCCTGCTCAACGTGCTGCCGATGACGCCGGTGATGCTCGCCGAATACGTGCCGGCGGATTTCGACAGCCAGCAGCGCGAAACGTCGGAAGAAGCGCTCGCGATCGTCGCGCGCGAATCCGGCATCGCACCCTCCCGCATCTCGGGCGTGGTCCGCCAGGGCGGCATCTATCACGAGATCCTCGAGGAGGCCGCGAACATGAAAGCCGACCTCATCGTGATGACCTCGCACCGCCCGGCGATGCGCACCTACTTCCTCGGCTCAAATGCCGGCCACGTGGTGCGCTACGCCAAATGCTCGGTGCTGGTGGTGCGGCACTAAAGCGGGATGAGTCATGGGGCCGTCGCAGGCGGCGCTGCCAAAATATCGAAAACAACCCCATGCAAAGGAGCCGGCGACTGCCGGGGTCGACCAGGCAACTTGACACGTCGGGCAACTCAGGGATATTCTTCTATTATTCCGAAATTGCGCATACATCCCCTCCCCATGCTGTCAGAACGGGCAACTTGCCTGAGCGCAGCCGAGGCGCCCGCGGTCGATTGCCCGACGATGCTATCCGCGTATTCTCGTCTTCGATGTGTTTGAGGGTTCTGGGAATTGACTTCACCAGTTCAGTATACGGAGCGACATTGACGAAGAGGGGCGGCGTTGTCGAATATTGTCAAGGAATTGCGGAAAGGTAACGCACGCAAGAGCGCCGGAAGACGCCCCTTTCCGTGCGTTCGAGACCTCCTCGCCGACCATGCGGAAACTGCGCCGGAGCGCTATGCGATTCTGGCCCCGGCGCGCCGCCCGATGACGTATGGCGCGCTATGGACGCAGGCAAATGAAGTGGTTTTCGGGTTGCGGAACGTCGGCGTGCGCCGAACCGACAGGGTCGCGGTCGTGTTGCCGGACGGACCAGAGGCTGCAGTAGCGGCGATCACGGTTGCGGCCGGCGCGGTTTGTGTGCCTCTCAATCCGGGTTTTACCTGTGATGAATACCAGCGTTATTTCCACGAATTGCAGCTGGCGGCGCTATTGACGCACGCTGACTTGAATTCGGCCAGCCGACGTGCCGCCCGCATCCAGGGCGTGCCGGTGATCGATGTGTCGATGCGGCCCAACGAGGGGGCCGGCGCGTTCAGCGTTGTCGATCGGGCACCGCAACGGCTGGCTGACGATGAGTTTGCGTCCAGTGCTGACGACGCGCTCATCCTGATGACATCTGGCAGCACGTCGCGGCCCAAAACGGTCCCTCTGACCCATGCGAGCGTCTGCCTGTCGGCCGACAACGTTGGCGCCGCCTTGGAGCTGGAGGCTCGCGACCGATTGCTGAGCGTGCTGCCTCTCTTTCATGGGCATGGCTTGATCTCAGGACTTCTGGCCGCGCTTGCGGCAGGCTCCAGTGCGGTCTGTCCTCCCGGCTTCGATGCAACAGCCTTCTTCGGCTGGCTGACGGAGTTTCGACCGACCTGGTACACTGCGGTACCCGCAATCCATCGCGCGCTATTGGCGGCGGCCGATCCCTACAGGCAGGCTGCACAGCGGTCCTCGTTGCGGCTCGTTCGTTCGGCTTCGACGTCTCTGTCGTCGGAAGTGCTCGACGGACTGGAAGCGTTGTTTGGTGTTCCCGTTATCGACACCTATGGCATGACGGAGGCTGCGACCCAAATCGCTGCAAATCCCTTGCAGCGGCGAAAGCGCGATTCAGTCGGCCGGCCGGCCGGCCCCGAGATCGCGATACTGGACAGTGTGGGTCGTCGCTTGCCATCCGGCAAACGTGGAGAGATCGCGCTGCGAGGTCCCACCATAACCAGGGGATACGACAATGATGCCGACGCTACCGCGTCCGCATTTCAGGACGGCTGGTTCCGGACCGGAGACGTCGGATACCTGGACGCCGACCGGTATCTTTTCATCGTCGGTCGCATCAAGGAGATCATCCATAAGGGCGGGCAGAAGGTTGCCCCCGCCGAGGTAGAGGGCGCTTTGCTGAGCCACCCGGCCGTGATCGAAGCCGCTGTTTTCCCTGTTCCCCATGAGCGACTAGGCGCGGACGTCGCCGCCGCTATCGTGCTGCGTCAGGACGCAAAGGTGAGCGCACAGAGTCTCCGAGACTTTGCCCGAGGACGCCTGGCCGGGTTTAAGGTCCCTGGCCTCATCGTGATTGTACCGGAGATTCCGAAAGGCCCCGGCGGGAAGATCAAGCGCAATGAACTTGCGGCCGGCTTTTCAAAGATTCGACCAATCCAGGACGACGGCAAAGGAGTTGCGCCCAGCTCGGAATTGGAGCGTCAATTGGCCGGTATCTGGAAGGAAATCCTGGACATCGATCGGATCAGCGTTGATCAGGATGTCTTCGCGCTCGGCGTGGATTCACTTGCCATGACCCAGTTGATTTTGCGTGTGGAAGAGCGCTTCGGCAGCCCCCTGTCATTCGAAGATATCTTCAATTGGCCGACCGTTGCGGCTCTTGCGCTTCACCTTGAATCATTGAAAGGGGGCGCCGGCTCGTTGGTGCGCCCGCACGATCCGCAACCGCAGATTTCGCGCGCTGATGGAGATGACGCACAGGCGGTGTCCATCGTGCAGGAACGCATGCTGCGCATCGAGCGAAAGCTACCCGGATTGCCCCAGTTCAATCTGCCGTTCGCTTATCGATCGCACGGCCGACTAAGCATTCCCGTGCTCGAGCAGAGCATTGCCGAGGTCGTGCGTCGGCACGACATGCTGCGCACGGTGTTTATCTGGCAGGGTGATGTCCCTCTCGCTCACGTCGTGCCGGACGTCGACGTCAGATCAATCCTGACCGTGAAGGATTATGCAACCCCGGCGCAGACCGGAGATGCTCGAGCCAAGGAACTTCTGCTGATAAAGGCGAAGTTGGAAGCCGAACGGAGCTCCCTGGCGCCGATCGACATGAACAATGCGCCACTGTTCCGGGCCTATATCTTCCGGCTCGATGCCAGTGACCATGTTTTGCTTCTGGTCATGCACGATATCATCATCGATGGCTGGTCGATGGCAATCTTCGTGGAGGAGCTTCTGGAGATCTATGGCGCTGCGATTTCCGGTGCGAAGGTACAACTGCCCGAACCGTCGCTTCAGTTTTCCGATTTCGCTCGCTGGCAGCGTTTGTGGTCCGGCACTGAGGAAGCAAACAGACAGTTCGCTTACTGGAAGCGGCGCCTCGACAAAGCTTCACCTCCATTTGCGGCTCCGAAAAGCAGCGTTGGAGGTGAATTGACCTCGCGCGTTGTCCAGGAGCCTTTTCAAATATCCAACAATCTGGTGACGCAGCTCAGCGCCATGAGCCGTGACCGGGGCGCAACCCTGTTCATGGGCTTACTCGCCGGTTTCAAGACCCTGCTGCTGCTCCGGAGCGAGCGCAACGACATTTGCGTAGCGACCTTGATGGCCAATCGGTCTCAACTCCGGACAGAACGCGTGATCGGTCCGTTCGCGAACACCACGATCATCCGCACCCAACTTGATGCTGATCTGACCTTTGGCGAAGCGCTCAATCGCGTGCGCGAGGCCGTCCTGGAGGCTCACGCCAGACAAGAACTTCCATTCGATATCATTGCCAGCCGACTGGCGGAAGAGACCGGCCTGTGCCCGGCATCACTCGTTCAAGTTTATTTCGTTCTCCAAATTGCGTTCCGCCGAGCGCTCCGGCTGCCCGATCTGACGGTTCGCCCGTTCGGCTACCAGGAGGAACGGTCTGCCATGCCGATTGATCGCGCTTGGCTCTCGATGACCCTTAAGGACACCCCGTCGGGAATGACCGGCATATGCGGGCGCAAGGACGAGTTGTTCGAGCCGCACACCGTCCAGAATTGGATTGCCGACTACACGGCAATCCTGGCCAATGCGGCCGCAAACCCCAACGCGCAGCTTGGCCGATTGATTGGCCCTTGAAACGATCAGGTCAGTCGCACCAAGCCGGTGCCAAAAGTGCAACGCTTTGTGCCGGTGTCACGCCGCGCGCAAGGTCGCCCAGAATTCGTCGGAGCCGAGTATCATCCTGCTTGATTATCCACTAGAAATTGTCGACAATTCAGCCGTGTATTGGACAAGGGATTAATCAAATCTAGTTTTGCCACTTTGGAGGCGGCGATGTGTAGATTTGCAGTGGATCTCATCGACTTTGAGGAATTGACCGCGGCGCAAAGGAAAGCACTGCTGAAGGACCTACAGAAGCGCAGGGATGCTCTGCAAGCGCAGCTGGAGGGGGTCAATGAATCGCTGAAGGGCGTCAATCAAGCGCTCAAAACGGTCCAGAAAGTATCAAAGCGCCGTTAGCGCCCGGGCCGTCAGCGCCCGACAAGGCTGCAGCCTGGCCTCCGCGCTTCATCCGTGCAGGGGCGCCGCCGAATGCGGAAAAGACAGCGGAGGGCCTAACCAAAGGGCACGTAAAATCGACGCTGCTCCAGACGGCAGGGTGTGAAGCCCCCGGTCACGTCATGGCCGGCGGCCGTCTCGGCCGTCTCAGGGTTGAATTCCGAGCACCTTAAGTATCGGCGTCCACTGGGTGTAATCTTTCTCATGCATCGCTCGTGCCTCTGCACCGGATCGCCATACTTGCTTAAATCCGACATTCTGCAGTTTCTCCTGAGAACCTTGCGACGCTTGCCGGAAAATCTCGGCGAGGCGGACGACTTCCTCCGCTGATGTATCCGGCGGAGCGAGGATGCCGACCCATCCTTCCGTCTCAATCCCGCTACCGGTTTGCGCAATCATCCGAAGCGAATCTTGAAACGGGAGAAAATCTGGAAAAGGAACAATCGCAACAGCGACGTGCCCCCCAAGGACGCTGAGGATCGCCGGCGCCGACCCTTGATACGGCACGTGCACCATCGGCACTCCGTAGTCACTGAAAAGCTTTGTGCCTATCAGATGGGGAATGCTCCCGGCGCCTGCGGTGGCTACGGTGCGATATTTCTCCTCGCGCGAGGCTTCCTGCATGTATTCAGCAAGGTGCGCGGGAGTGTCTTTTCTCGTGACAGCAACGTAGGAGAAGGTCGCCAAAATTCCGATCGGCACGAGCCCGCTTTGGGGTGACGTCCTGAGCGACGACGTGGAGGACATGAACAAGAGCGTTCGAGTCCCCTTTTGCCGAAGGATCCAATCCGCCGCTATCGCCCCTCCTGCGCCAGGTCGATTTTCCACGATCGTGGAAATTCGCGCCATCTGCTCGGCTGCTTCAGCCACGATTCTGGCCGCGGTTGAGGAGGTTCCCCCTGCTGCAAATCCCACGACCAATGTAATCTGCCCTTCATTCGGCAGGGCGGGACTGGAGAGCATCACAAGCGCGGCGAGAAATAGCGGCGTGAGTCTCGTCATGCACTGATCCCTTTCCGCCGGGTATCGCGATTTTCAAGGACAACTGGACCACGCGCCCTTCAAGGGCGCAACCTCCGAAAGAACGTCATCCGACCAGCTGGCGCTCTCGGGCACCCTGCAAGCGCGACCATCCGTCCGCGACTCGCACGCGGTTCGCCATCAAAACAGGCAGAATTCAATACCGGCGGCGATCTCGCCAAGCTCGCACGCGGGCTGGCACTAACTGAACAACACCGGTGTTCGGAGCCCGATAGACACCTCCTTCTTCTGACAATAGTCTTTGACTAAAGATCGGATCGGATCAGGGCGAGCTTTTATGGCCGCAGATCGTGTGGAACGGCGACTGAGTGCTATTTTCGTGGCCGATGTGGCTGGCTACAGCCGCCTCATGGGTGCTGATGAGGAGGGTACGCACGCCCGGCTGAACGAACATCTGTCTGCGCTCCTCCATCCCGAGATCGAAAAGCACGGCGGGCGGCTCATCAGGAGCGCCGGTGACGGAATTTTGGTGGAGTTTGCCAGCGTGGTCGGCGCGATGCGATGCGCCGTTGCGATACAGCGTGGCATGATCACTCGAAACACCGATGTGCGAATTGAAAAGCGGATCGAGTTCCGCATTGGCATCAATGCCGGCGACATCATCATAGAAGACGGCGATATCTTTGGGGACGGGGTAAATGTTGCAGCTCGGCTCGAGGCGCTTTGCGAGCCGGGCGACATCTGTGTATCGCAACGCGTACGCGAAGATACGCAGGATAAGCTTGACGTCGAATTCGAAGATAGTGGTGAGCATCAACTGAAGAACATTGCACGGCCGGTGCGGGTCTATCGCGTGTCGTTCGGCAACGCTCCGGCGCGACCGGCGCTTGCGCTTCCCGACAAGCCATCGGTCGCCGTCCTGGCTTTTGAGAATATGAGTCGCGACCCGGAGCAGGAGTACTTTGCGGATGGAATTTCGGAAGACATCATCACCGAGTTGTCCCGCTTCTCGGACTTGTTCGTGATCGCACGCAATTCGAGTTTTCGATACAAGGGCAGAGCGGTTGATTTGCGTCTGGTGGGTCGAGAACTCGGCGTGCGCTATGTTCTGGAGGGTAGCGTTCGTCGGGGCAATGACCGAGTTCGGATCACGGCGCAGCTGATTGATGCTGCAAGTGGCGTCCACCGCTGGGCCGAGCGCTATGACCAGAAGTTAAAGGATGTATTTGCGATCCAGGACGACGTGGCGCGGACGATCGCCGCAATTCTGGTCGCGCATGTGAACATGGCGGAAGCTGAACGCACCTTGCTCAAGCCGCCCAAGACTTGGCAGGCCTACGATCACTACATGCGCGCAAGTGCGGCGTGGATAGCGTTCCAGTCCTCGTGGCAAATGGCGGAATTATTGAGGACACGAGGGCACCTCGCAGATTCGCTGGCCATCGATCCGAAATATGCCCGTTGCTATACAATGCTGGCCAGCACTCACCGGGTGGCTTGGCTCAATCCGCTGAATGATGAATATTTGAGCCCGACTATCCTTGACTTGGCCATCAAATTGGCGCGCACGGCAATTGCCCACAATCCGAGCCTGCCCGAAGCCTATGCCGAGTTGGGCTATAACATCATCCGGAAGCGTGACTTCGACGCAGCGACTGGCGCCGCCGAAAGGGCGCTGGCGCTAAACCCCAATTTCGCGGATTACCGCCTCGCGCAAATATTTTACTCGGTGGGAGAGCCGACCAGAGCTATTGCAATCGCCAAGTTGCAAATGCGCCTTGATCCATTCCATCCGCATTTTGCGCCGTTGATGGTCGGCGTAGCTCACTACCACCTCAAAGAATACCACGATGCCCAACATTGGTTGACCGAAGCCATTAGCCGCGCGCCCAATCACCAGTATGGCCACGCCTTCCTGGCTGCGACGTACGCTCAGCTGGGACGAATGGAAGATGCTCGTGCAGAGGCAAACGAGGTTCTACGCTTAAATCCAAGATACAGCATCAGCGGCACCCAGCAGCAGGTATCCATTCTCAAACGCGCCGAAGACTTGGAGCACCTGGTTGACGGGCTGCGAAAGGCCGGCCTTCCAGCATAGTCTCGGCGAATGCGCGGGGGCAAGACATGAGGCGCTGACCGACGGCGATTGGTCGCTATGGACCGAAAAGCGGACGCATTGTGCTCACGTTGAGTTCAGCTTCTGGCGCACACCGGACTTGCCATAGTCGCTTTAGATGCGGCGCGTCATCACGACGGCATATCACTCCGCCCGCTCTACCACGTGTAACGGATCGTGCCGGTGCCGGCATAGGTTTGCGAGCCGCGCGCGAACTCGCCATCGAACTTGCCGAGAAGTGTGACGCCGTTGACGAGCTTGAGCTCGGCGCCCGCGGATACCAGCGCGGAGTCCTTCGCGGGCGCCGCGCCGTTGACGATGAAGCTCGCGCCGGGAAGCGTCTGGAACACGGCGGTCAGCGCCGGGTCGCTCACCCAGTCGTGTGCCCAGGCAACGCGTCCGCGCCAGGTCAGGACGGCATCGCGGGAGAACGCCGTCACATAGTCGAAGCGGCTGCCGAGCTCGCTCCTGGTATCCGTGCCGGCGCGCGAATTGTAGGTCAGCCCGAAGCCGCCACCGCTGACGTCGACCTCGCTGTAGCCAGGCGTACGGAAGTTCTGCGCCTGCAGCGCGGCGTAGGGCGTGATCCCGGCGACCGGTGAGCCGAAGCGATAACCGCCCTCGGCGCGTCCGGCAAAGCTCTGCGCGTTGAAATCGGCGGTGAGGTGGTCGCCGAACGCCGCGACGCGGTCGGTCGACATCCAGTAATTGGCAAACGCCAGCGATGCCGCGACATAGGCCGGACCCGAGCGGGTCGCGGCATAGGCGCCGGCCTGGAATGCATCGCTCCTGCCACCGCCCAAGCCCTGTGCGAGATCCCATCGTGTACCGCCGCCGGCGAGCGCGAAGCCCAATACCGTGTCGCGGGTGAAATGATAGTCGAGGCCGGTCGCATAGCCCGCGGCGCGCGACGTCAGGTCATGACTGCCGAGCACGGCCGGATCGCCATTGGTCTTGTTGTAGCCGCCGAAGCCGGCGCCCCATACGCTCCAGCGCGGCTCGTACACCGCGGGCGGCGCCTTGTAGAGCGGCGTCTTCATCACCTTGGCATAAGCGAGCGCGATGTCGGCGGGCAGGTCCGGCCGATCGGGCGCAAAGCCGAGCGTGGGACTGCCGGCGCCAGCGACGCCGTTGCGTCCATCGACGAACGGATCGAGCATGACGCCGAGGAACTGGGTCATCAGCTGGAAGGCACCCTGCTGCGCGCCGGTCGCCGCCTCGCCCGAAAGCAGCGTAAGTGCATTGGCGCGATTGGCGCCAGTTAGGGAGAACAGGTTGCCGAAGCTCGGCGGCAGCGTCCCGCCGCTGTTGAAGAAGTTGTTGAGCGCGCTCGCGACGTTCTGCTGGTTCTGGTTGAGGCCGGCGCCCGCCCCTAAGACGGCACCCGTCAGGGTGAGAACTACGTCATTGGCGGTATAGGTCAGGCCAAAGGTGAAATTCGAATTGCTCACGCTCAGCCCGTCGAACCTGCTGCCGCCCAGCCCGTTGGCGTGCAGGATCGTATAGGCCTGCCCACGCGTGAAGGAGCCGGGGCCGACCACGGCCTGCACGGTGCCAGCGAGCGTCGCCGTGCCCGTGACATTGGCAAAGCTCGCAGCCGACGGGCTCACCTGCACCAGATAGACCGCACCCGACTGGAAGGCGAGGTTGCCGGCGACCGTCATCGAGCTGCCGGCGGCGCCCGAGCCGGGCGCGAACGTGCCGCCGCTGGTCATCGTGAAGCTGCCGGTCGTGCCCGTTCCGGTGAGGGAGTTGACGCCCGCGGTGAAGACGATCGCATCGGCACGCGTCACACCGTCCCCGGAAAGGCCGCCGGTGATCGTGCCGTTGTTGACGATCGCGAGGCCCGCGCCGCTGATGCCGGCACCGCCGGCGCCGGTGGTGGCACTGCCGCCCCCGATGCCAAAGCTTCCGCCATTTCCACCCGAAATAAATCCGGCGTTCGTGAGCGTCCCACCCGCGCCGGCGAAGGAGACGCCCACACCGCCGGAGGCGCCGTTCCCACCGGAGGCGCTGACGAGCCCGAAGCCGCCGCTTCCGCCGTTTCCTCCCGTAATGGATCCTGCGTTCGTGAGCGACCCGCCTGTGCCGGCGAAGGCTACGCCCGCTCCGCCGGAGCCACCCGCGCCAGCCGATCCGGCGCCGCTCAAGCCCGTAGAACTCTGCCCGCCGTTTCCGCCATTTCCACCCGTTATGGTTCCGGAGGTCGTGAGCGTTGCACCCGTGCCGGCGAAATAGGCGCCCGCTCCGCCGGAGCCGCCGTTCCCGCCGGGGGCGCCGAAACTGCCGATCCCGCCGCTTCCGCCGTTTCCTCCCGTAATGGCTTCGGTGTTCGTGAGCATCCCGCCGGTGCCGGCGAAGGAGACGCCCGCACCGCCGGAGCCGCCCGCACCACCCGATCCGATGAAGCCCATGGTCGCAAAACCACGTCCGCCGCTTCCGCCACTTCCTCCCGTTATGGTTCCGGAGGTCGTGAGCATTGCACCCGAGTCGACGAAATAGGCGCCCACTCCGCCGGACCCACCAGCTCCGCCGTTTCCTCCGCCGCCGCCTGCAAAGGGTTGAATGAGATTTCCGTTGCCGCCGTTGCCGCCTGTTCCTCCGTCAATCGACCCGGAATTCGTGTTGGCGGTTGCCCCCGAGACGATGGCTCCATAGCCGCCGCTGCCGCCACCACCACCGCCGGCGCCGCTCCCGCCGTTCCCGCCGGTGCCGCCGGCCAGCGCACCGACATTGCCAAGTGTCGTCGCCACGGTTCCGTTAGTACCCCCGGCCCCGCCGCCACCACCGCCAGCGCTACCGACGCCGCCGCCTCCGTTTGTCCCGTTTGCGCCGGGCGTATTGCCGCCGGCGCCTGCGAGCCCGCCGGTTGAGCCGGTCCCGCCGGAGCCGCCGCTGCCACCCCCTGCGCCCCCGCCACCGCCGCCCGAACCTGCAAGGCCAGTCAATCCGTTGGCTCCGGCACCGCCGTTTGGATCGATGCCGCCCGCGCCGCCAGAGCTGGATGCATCGCCGCCCTTGCCGCCGTCCGCGCGCACAGACGTCGGCGCCATCGAAATGGCGGCAAGTGCGATGCAAACGGTCGCTGCGATCAATGTCGTGCCGGAGAGCAATGCCGTGCGCCGTCGTGCGACGATGCGGCCTGCGACATCGCCGCGGTCCGCCCGCGTTGCCACGCCGTCGGATGAGTCCACACGTGCGGCTCGCGCACGCAAATGCTGCGAATGCACGCTTCGCCCCCTCGCGTCCCGCTGGCAACGCTATTTGTGTGCCAGCTCACAATCAACCAAAGATGGAATTTGCAAGATGGATTGCCGCCGCTTGTAGCTTTCGCGCTACGCTATCGAACAGCTCGGATGTTTAGCTACGTCAAGCGCCCCTCGCCCAACTCCGGTGTGTGAGCAAACGGCCTAGTCAATTGGTCAGCTGGCACCATCGAGGCAAAGCCAGGGGCAAAAGAATGCCGCCGAAGCGGTGTTCGGCTAGAGGCGATTCCGTTTCGGCTGCATCCGGCGCGCCTCGCGCTCGATGCTGGCGGCGACCAGCGGCGCCTTGCCGGCGGCGATGGGTGGGGAAAACACGAAGCCCTGCACCAGATCGCAATCGAGCCCGCCGAGCACGTCCAGTTCGGCGGACAATTCGGCCCCCTCCGCCACGACAGTCATGCCGAGCCCGTGCGACAGGGCGATGATGCCGCCGAGCAGCTTGCGCTTCTCCGGCGCGGTGGAAATGCCATCCACGAAGGCCCGGTCCACTTTCAGGCAATCGAAAGGCAGGCGCGTCAGATAGCCGAGCGAGGAATAGCCCGAGCCGAAATCGTCCAGCGCCAGCCGGGCGCCTAAGCCGGACAGCGCCGTCAGCGTGCGACTGATCCGTTGCTCGGTATGATCCACGAACAGGCTTTCGGTCAGCTCCAGGCAGAGCAGCTCCGCCGGAAAGCCGGTCTCTGCCAGGATGGCCGAGACCGCGGTCTCGAAATCCACGCTCCAGATCTGCGCCGGCGAGACATTGACCGAGATGGAGCGCGGCGGCAGCCCGGCATCCAGCCAGGCGCGGCCCTGCCGGCAGGCCTCGCGCAGCACCCACAGGCCGAGATCGACGATGAGTCCGGAGCTTTCGGCGATCGGGATGAACTCCGCCGGCGAGATCGGCCCGCGCTCGGGATGGGACCAGCGCAGCAGCGCCTCGAAGCCGGTGACGCGGCCGGTCTTCAGGTCCACCTGAGGCTGATAATGCGCCTCGAGGGCGCCGGCCTCCACGGCGTGGCGCAGATGGCGGCCGAGATCGAGCCTTTCATCGACCGCCTGCGCATAGACCGGCTCGAACAGTTGCGCCCGCCCTCGCCCGGCCTCCTTGGCCATGTAGAGCGCGAGGTCCGCGTTGCGCACGGCGGTCTCCGCCGTCGCGCCGTGCTCCGGCAGGCGGGCGATGCCGATGGTGGCGCCGACCGAGGCCTCGCCCTCGGCGAGATCGACGGGGCCGGACAGCTTGCCGATGAGCCGATCGGCAAGCCCGGTCAGCGCGGCGTCGGACGTGTCGCATCCATCCGCCAGCACGGCGAATTCGTCGCCGCCGAGCCGGGCGATGAAGGCGCGCGGCCCCAAGTCCTGCCGCAACGCAGCCGCCACCTTGATCAGCAATTCGTCACCGGCCGCATGGCCGAGGGAATCATTGACCTCCTTGAAGCGATCGAGGTCGATGAGCAGCAGCGCACCAGTCCGGCCTCCCTGGGAGCAGCCTTCGGTCAGGGCGGCGAGCTGGCGCGTGAACAGCGCGCGATTGGCAAGGCCGGTCAACGGATCGCTGTAGGCGAGCTGCTCGAGCTGGCGCTCGGCTTCCTTGCGCTCGGTGACGTCCTGCACGGTGCCGACGATGCCGACGACCTTGTCGTGGGCAACCTCCGCCTTGCAGATGACCGCCAGATCGCGGGGCATACCGTCCGCGTGCAGGATGCGCAGGTCCGTGGCCTCGGTCCGGCGGGTGCGCAGCACCCGTTTCTGCACGTCCCGGAAGCGGTCGGCGTCGCCGTCCAGGAAATAGGGCCTCATGTTCTCATCGGTCGGCTCGAACGTGTCGGGCAAGCCGAGAAGCTGGTAGAGCTCGGGCGCCCAGATCGTGCGGCCGCTGTCCAGCCGGTGGCTCCAGGTGCCGATCTTGCCGAGGCGGTGGGCTTCCTCCAGCGCCCGCGTGCGCTGGTCGAGCAGCGCCTTGGCCGCCCTGAGCTGGGTGATGTCGCTGGAGGTGCCGCGGTAGCCGAGAAAGCTGCCGTCATCGGCGAAGATCGGCTTGCCGCTGGTGCAGATACTGACGCGCGAGCCGTCCTTGCCGATCAGCGTATAGGTGAAGTCGCGAAAAGGGCGATGGGCCTCCATATCGGCCCGGTGCCGCGCCATGGCCTCCCCGTCCTCCGGCGCATAAGTCAGTTCCCAGCGCGCCTTCCTGCCGGCGGCCACGCTCTGGAACGCCGCATTGCCGGCGAGCGATTTGGGATAGGGCAGCAGCCGATGCTCGGCGTCGCTCTCCCAGCACCAGTCCGAGGCGGTAGAGACGAAATCGGCCAGCCGTTGCTCGCTCTCCGCCAGGCGCCGCAGCGCGGAGGTCTCCTCCGTGACGTCGCGGACGATGCCGGACACGCGCCGGACCTGACCGCGCGCGTCGAATTCCGGCTCGCCATGCACCACGCAGTCGAGCAGGCTGCCATCGGGACCGCGGAGTCTCGTCCGCACCGCATAGGGCCGCCCCTCCGCCCAGCAGGCCGCGTAATGCGCCTCCAGCAGCTTCCGGCTTTCGGGTAAATAGCGCTCGCGCACCGTGGCGATGGGGATGTAGCCGTCGGCGGTCTCGAATTCGTAGAATGCGGCGAGCTCGGGCGATATCCAGACATCGGTCGCGGCGGCACTCTGCGACTCCCAGTAGCCCATGCGGGCCAACCGGATCGCACAACGCAGCGATCGCTCCTCGTGCCAGCGGCGACGCGCTTCCCGGGTCGGGGCCTGCCCTTGCGACAATTTGCGAGCGGCCATCGGTCCCCAACTCAACGCTAGCGTACGCAGCTAACAGGCTAGCATATGGCCTCACAACCTTGGAGCGACAGTGGTGAGGAGATGGGGTTCTTCCGCTTCTTTGGTGTAGTTTCGGTGAATTCTGCAACCGGCAGTCGGCGCCCGGCCCTAAAGCGCGACGTGATTGGGTTGAATCGTCATCGCGCTTTAGCTCTTTGTCTGAGCATGATCTCCGCGCAAACGCGTCCCGCGTTTGTCGCGAGGGAAAACCGCCCCGCACTTTTCCGGATCATGCTTTAGCGCAGCACCGGCATCTTAACGGATCCGCACCAGCTCGAGGTCGAAGTCGCCGGTGACGGCGGTCTCGATCTGGCAGCGCGAAAGTCCGATATCGCGCAGCGCCCGGTCATCGAGCTGGCGCAGCGTCTTGATCGCCTCGCGGCGCACCCAATGGGTCGCGAGTGCATCACCCCACACTCGGAGCAATCGGAGCAATCCGCCCAACATGCTGGACCGCGCGGGCGCTGCGGCGGCTGAGGATATCGCTGACATTGTCATCTCCTTCGCTGCCCATCGACAAAGCTACGCCGTTGACACAAATGCTGTTTCAGCGCCTGTGCCGTCGGGACCTCGGATTGCTTGCGCGCTCCTCGGTGCAATCATGGGCTTGTTCCCTCTTAAATGATCCGGTACATTGCTCGGAGCAAGTAAAACATTGCTCTCGGTGCAATAATGTCGAGGTTCGAATATCTGAAGCTGGCGGATGCGGTGGCCGCCGAGATCGCCAGCGGCGCGCTGAAGGCGGGCGACCGGCTGCCGCCGCAGCGTCATTTCGCCTATGACCGCAACATCGCGGTCTCGACGGCGAGCCGGGTCTACACCGAGCTGTTGCGGCGCGGGCTGGTGGTCGGCGAAGTCGGCCGCGGCACCTTCGTCTCCGGCGAGGCGCGCCGCGGCATCGCGGCGCCGACCGAACCGCGCGGCGCCCGCATCGACCTCGAGTTCAACTATCCGCTGCTGCCGCACCAGGCGACGATGATCGCCAAGAGCCTCGAAGGGCTGGAGCGGCCCGAGGTGCTCGAGGGCGCGCTGCGGCCGGCAACCAGTTTTGGCACGCGGGCGGCACGAACCATCTCCTCGGAATTTCTGGCGCGCAAGAACTGGACGCCAAATCCCGACCAGATCGTGTTCACCGCCAATGGCCGGCAATGCATTGCCGCCGCGCTCGCCGCCGTCGTGCCGCCCGGCGGACGCTGCGGCGTCGAGGCGCTGACCTACCCGTTCGTCAAGGGCATCGCCGCGCGGCTCGGCATCTCGCTGGTGCCGCTCGCGATGGACGAACACGGCGTGCGACCGGATGCGGTGCAAAAAGCGCATCGCGAGGCGCATCTGTCCGCGATCTACGTCCAGCCCACGATCCAGAACCCGCTCAGCATCACCATGCCGCCCGAGCGCCGCGCCGAGCTGCTGCGCGTGGTGGAGAAGCTCGGCCTCGTCGTCATCGAGGACGGCGTCTACGGATTCCTCGACGATGAGGCGCCGCTCGCCGCACTGGCGCCCGACAGCTGCATCATGCTCGACAGCCTGTCGAAGAAGGTCGCGCCGGGCCTCGCGCTCGGCTTCATCGTGTCGCCGCCGCGGTTGCGCGAGAGTATCATGGCCGCGGTGCGCTCGGGCGGCTGGACCGCGTCGGGCTACGCCTTCGCCGCGGGGCAGCGGCTGATGGCCGACGGCACCGCCGCCGAACTGTCACGCCTGAAGCGGATCGATGCCGGCCGCCGCCAGCTTCTGGCGGCGAAGCATCTGGCCGATTTCGAAATCCAGACCAACCCGAAGTCGTATCATCTCTGGCTGACCTTGCCGCCGCACTGGCGCTCGCAGACCCTGGTCGCGGCCGCGGCGCGCCGCGACATCGCGCTGACGCCGTCGACGACCTTTGCCGCCACGCCGGGGCACGCGCCCAATGCGGTGCGGCTCGCGCTGGCCGCACCGCCGATGGAGCAACTCGACCTCGGCCTGCGGACTCTCGCAGGCATGCTGAGCGCGACCGAGGAGGATTTTGACTCGACGGAGTGACGCACGTTCACTCGCAGCGGCCTATTTACAGTGATCCTGGCGCCAGGGCATCAAAAGCCACAGGCTGCATACGTCTTTCTCACGAGACGGAAATGCGCGCCCTCGGCTACGAAGTCCACATCCATGCACTGGTTGCCTCTGCGATATTCCCCGATCACGCCGCACTGCAAATATTCGAGGTTTATCCGCCAGCGCTTTTCTTGCGGCGAGTAGGTCGCAAAGTCGTGCTGCGCGACCGGCGTGCCCTTGCAGATTCCGGCAACGTATTGCCGCACGTCGGGCGGCAGGTTGTCTATGTGATTGTGATCAAGCGGATCATGTTTGTTGCCCACGCTGCCCTTGGAAAGCGCCGGCGGGATGCTCAGGAGCACGAGGCATAGAGCCATAAATGGGGTCCGGATTGTCATCTGACGCTCCAGCGGGAAGCAAATCAGGCACAAAGCTTACAGCGCGTTGCTTACAACCCGCTTACAGTCCGGTCGCGAGAGCGGCCAACTCACTGATTGCGAACCGCCTTCGGCAGCAGCGCATCGGGCAATTGATCGAAGCTGTAGCGCCGCGGCCGGTTGCGCGTGACGAAGCCGCCGACTTGCCAGGTGAACAGCGCGGCAAAGCCGACCAGGAACAGCGCGCCCATCCAGTTCGACGTCAGCAGCGCCATCAGCAGCAATCCGATCATTGCAACCGCAAGGCAGGCCAGCAGCACCAGCGCGGCGGTGTATGTCTTCGGCCCGAGGCCTCCGACCAGCCTCGCCGTGCTGCCGGCCGCCTTCATACGGCAATGCAGCTCGACGATGAAGTCGCGGTAGAGGTGTCCTTGCGGCGCGACCAGCGTCGCGGTCTGCCAGGTGGTCGAGAGGATCGCGATCCGGCCGCCCTTGGCGTTGTCGATGTCGGCGCGAAACCGCTGCTGCTGCATCGAGACCGGCCGATAGGACAGTTTCACCGCGGAGATGTCGGCATAGTCCCACACGCCAGACCGGCCGGCGATCCGCCACGCCAGCCCGTCCCCGGTCAGCTCGAACTGGTGCGCCGAGCCGATCAAGGAGGCCTTGTAGGCATAGCGCACCGCCGTGCCCTCGCCTACCTCCGACCGGTCCTGCAACGTTGTTGGCAATTCGCCGTTCCACCTGTTCAAACCTACGCGCAAGCTTGCGCAGCCTGTCGCGCCTATCCTACAAGCGAGCCATGCCCGAGACGACCTATTTTCCGCGTTACCTCATCCTCGGCGGCGCGATGATATCCGGCGTGCTGCTGGCGCTTGCCGTGCACATGCTCGGCGCGCGCTACGGGCTCGATCTCGGCGGCCTGTGGCGCTCCGACAGCCACGAGTTCATGCCGGCGGGCGCGGCGATCGCGTGGTGGCTGATCGCGACCGTCGGATTTTCGGGCGGCTACTTCACCGCCAATCTGATGCACAGCGCGGTGGCCGGCCAGATCCCGCAACGGATGCGCAACTTCCTGATTGTCGTCGGCGTGCTGATGCTGGCCGGCGCCGGCCAGGCCGCGTCGGCGCCGAGCACGGTCTCGACCATTTCCGCCGTGCTCGCCGGTCTCGCCGCGCTATGCCTCGGCGCCGCAATGGCGTTTTGCGGCGCCTATTTTGCGCTGCGCAAGAGCTAGAGCCCCCGACCTTCTTCCAGATCAGGCGACCGATCGTTCCGGCGTCCGGCGCAACATCCTGGCAACGTCAGCCGCCGGCCGCGGCGGGCTGAACAGATAGCCCTGCGCCTGCGTGCAGCCCTCCTGACGCAGCAGGTCGAACTGGGTGTCGGTCTCGACCCCTTCGGCTGTCGTGACGATGCCGAGGCTCTTGCCGAGACCGGTGACGGCGCGCACGATCGCCATCGAATCCTCGCGCGTCGCAAGGTCTGTCACGAAGGAACGGTCGATCTTGATCTTGTCGAACGGGAAGCTGCGCAGATAGCTCAGCGAGGAATAGCCGGTGCCGAAATCGTCCAGCGAGATCCGGACGCCGAAACCGCGCAGCTCATGCAGCACCGCGAGCGTCGCCTCGCTGTTCTGCAGCAGCACCGATTCGGTGATCTCGAGCTCGAGCCGGTCCGCCGACAGGCCCGACGCCTCCAGCGCCGCCTTCACCGACGACACCAGGTTCGGATTCTTGAACTGCACCGGAGACAGGTTGACGGCGACCGCGATGTCGGCAGGCCATCTCACGGCCTCCGCGCAGGCCTTGCGCAACACGATCTCGCCCAGCGGAACGATCAGTCCGGTTTCCTCGGCGACAGGAATGAAATTGTTCGGCGCGATCAGGCCACGCAACGAATGGTTCCAGCGCGCCAGCGCCTCGAAGGCGACGATCTGATCGCCCGCGAGATCACGGATCGGCTGATAGTAGACCTCGAACTCGTCATGCTCGAGCGCGAGTCGCAGGTCGCGCTCCAGCAGGCGGCGCGCCTGCGCACGCGCATCCATCCCGGTCTCGAAGAACCGATAGGTGCCGCGGCCGTCGGCCTTGGCGCGGTACAGCGCAAGATCGGCCTTTTGCAGCAGCTCGTCGGGATCCTTGCCGTCCTCGGGTGCGAGCGAGATGCCGATGCTGACGCCGATCACGAGCTGGTGGCCCTCGATCTCGTAGGGTGCTGCGATCCGCTCGACCACGAGACTTGCCAGCGTCGACACGACGGACGGCTCGCAATTGCTGCAGAACTGCACGATGGCGAATTCGTCGCCGCCAAGCCGCGCCACGGTGTCGTGCTCGGTCACGCATTCGCCCAGCCGGCGCGCGACTTCGCGCAGCAGCGCATCGCCGATCGGATGCCCGAGCGTGTCGTTGATTTCCTTGAAATGATCGAGATCGAGACAGAGCACTGCCAGCTGGTCGGAGCGCTTGGCCAGTCTCGAGGCCTTCTCGAGCTGCTCGCGGAACAGCGTCCGGTTCGGCAAATTGGTCAGCGCGTCATGCCGCGCCATGTGCGAAATCTGTTCCTGGGCCTGCTGCCATTCGGTGATGTCTTCGAAGGTCGCGACCCAGCCGCCGCCCTTCATCGGCTGGTCGACGACACGGATCGCGCGCTCGTTGCGGCTGACGATCCGCGTCGCGCTGTGGCCGGCCTTTGCCTCGGCGACGAGAGCATTGCAGAACTCCTCGGGATCGCCGTCCCACTCGCCGATGGAATGCAGATCCTGCAGGACGTCGATCAGCAGGCGTCCCTGCAGCGGCACGCGACTGCGCCCCATCATCTCGCTGTAGCGCTCGTTGAACAGCATGATGCGGCCGTCGGCATCGAACATGCACAGCCCCTGCGACATGTTCTCGAGCGCGGTATCGAGCACCACCTTCTGCTTGTGAAGCTCGGTCTTGGCGCGACGGTCGAGGATCGAGGCGATCAGCGAGAGGCCGAGGATCGCGAAGGCCGCAACGGCGGTCATGAACGAGAGCACGCGCGGCGAGACCGTAAGCCCGCCGGAAACGATCGTCGGATCCGGGACGAGCGTCACCGCGCCCATCGCGGTGAAATGATGCGAGACGATCGCGACGGTCAGAAGACCGGTCGCGGCGGCGGTGGTGCCGAAACGTTCGCCACGCGTGGCAACGACCAGCGCGAGCGCGCCAAACAGGCTTCCGAACGCGATCGACGCGGCTACGATGCCGGGCGACCAGACGATGCGCGCGGGCAGCTCCAGCCCGAGCATGCCGGTGTAATGCATCGCCGCGACACCGGCGCCGACGATCGCGCCGCCGGCCGCAACCGTCCGCCAGCGTTCGTCGAGCGTGGCGACGGCCAATCCGACGGCCAGGATCGCAACCGCGAGCACCAGCGACAGCAGCGTGATGGGAATGTTGTACCCGGCGTCGATGCCGGGATCGTACGCCAGCATGGCGACGAAATGGGTGGCCCAGATACCGCAACCGCCGACCGCCGCGTCGAGGCCGATCCAGATCTCGCGGGCACGACCCTGTGCAGCGCGAGCACGGTGAAACAGGCTGATCGCGACGGCGCTGGCGAGCAGGCAGATCACCCCGCCAAGGACGACCAGCCGCCAGTCATGTTCCAAAGTGAGACAGGTCAGAACGCGATACATATAGGCCCCCTTTATGGACCTATAAGAACAGACGCATTCGTGTACGAACGGTAACCGCACTGCAGCAGGGTTCCACGCATGGTGAAGAAGCCTTGAATGCAGGCGATCGAGCCAGCGCAAGGCGGAGATGCCTCGCTGCGGTTCGTCTCAACGCCGAGTCTGTGACCATGCGCCGATCCAGATCAGCGCAGCGGCCGCCAGCAACACGCCGGCGGAGATGACGAGCGCCGCATGCAGGCCGGCGATGAAGGCCGCGGACCGGCTGACCATCGAGCCGAACAGCGCGACACCGAGCACGCTGCCGGTCTGCCGGGTCGCGTTAAGCACCCCTGCCGCGATGCCGGCATGCTGCGGCTCGGCACTGCCGAGCAGCGCCGATGTCAGGGGCGGCACCAGCAGGCCGAGGCCGCCGCTCATGGCCAGCAATTGCAGGCAGATCGCGAGATAGCTCGTGCCGGGGCCGATGAACAGCAGCGCCAGACATCCGGCGGCGGAGTGCGTTGCACCGAGCGCGATTGTCGCCGGCGCGCCGATCCGCTCCGCGACATGCGGCGCGATCAGGTTGGCGGGCAGCACGGCGCCGAGCATCGGCACAAACGCGAGGCCGGTGGCGAACGCCGACAGGCCGTTGACCTGCTGGAAGTAGAGGCTGAGCACGAAGATCAGGCCGTAGAACGCGACATTGACCAGGAGTCCGACCAGCGAGGTCAGGGCAAACATCCGTTGGCGGAACAGCGAGAGCGGCAGCATCGGCTGCGGCGCGCGCGCCTCACGCCAGACGAACAGCACGGAGAAGACGGCGGCGAGAACGAAGCCCGCGATCACGAACGGGTTGCCCCAGCCGAGCGCGCCGCCTTCGATCAGCGCGCCGGCCAGCGTGCCGAGCGCGGCGATCGCCGCGACTTGACCCGGCAGATCGAGCCGGTGTTGCTGATGACGCGTGGTTTCGTTGGCGAAGCGCCAGGCGAGCCACAAGCCGGCGAGGCCGATCGGCAGGTTGACCAGAAAGATCGCGCGCCAGCCGACCAGCGCGATCAGTCCGCCGCCGACGAACGGGCCGGCGGTCAGCGCAAGGCTCGCGCCCGCGGCCCAGACCCCGACCGCGCGTCCCCGCGCCTTCTCGTCTTCATAGGCATGGCGGAGCAGCGCCAGCGAGTTCGGCACCAGGATGGCCGCGGCCAGCCCCTGCACGCAGCGGGCGGCGATCAGCGTCGCCGCATCAGGCGCGACCGCGCAGGCAACCGATGCCGCGGTGAAGATCGCAAACCCGGCCATGAAGATGCGCTTGGCGCCGATCCGGTCGCCGAGCGCGCCCGCAGTCAGGATGAAGGCCGCAAAGGCAATCGTGTAGGCGCTGACCACCCATTGCAGTTCGGCAACGCCGCCGCCGAGCGAAGAGCCGATCGCATTGAGCGCCGTGTTGACGATGGTGACGTCGAGCTGCACGACGCCATAGCCGAGACTCATCGCGGCGAGCGTCAACGTCGCCGCAAGCCCGCTCGTTTGCTGATGCGACGCTGCGCGCCGGTCCGGCGGCATGTGCCGGACGTTCAGGGATGTCTGTTGCATGGTCTTGTCCTTGCTCTCGGCAACCAATGCGAGACATAGGCCTTCGTTTCGCCGCAACACTTCGCCACCGATCGAAGTGTGAAATCGCATGCCTGGCCGGCCTGCCCGACGGCGGCCCGCTTGCGCGGCGTTTTGCCTCAATAGACCTACGGACCGCCCTCGCGCGCCTCACTTGGCCCCGAGCGCAGGGCGGATCATGCGCAAGCGCGCGTCGACTTCACACTTTGGTAAACGCCACAGCCGGCTCAGGCGTCCCCGTGCTGATGCATATCGTCTATTCGCCTCGCGCCAACTGACCCGCATCGACGCCGGAACGGCGGCAAAATCGGCGAAAAAGCCGACGAAATCGCTTGGAACGGCGGAACATGCAGTGGCCCCGTCGCCGTCCTGCGACTCACATTCCGCAGAGCGAGAACATATGTAGCCAATATGACAATGACGCTGGACGAGGGCCGAAGCTTGGCTTGTCAAGGGCTGCACAACGCATCGGTTTTGCCTTATGGGTCATCGCGTACGGTGCGTTTGCCCGTCACCCGTCGCCGTCCGTGACCGGGTCCCACTGAAATTGCCGCCCCGCCGGGAGGATGAATGCTTCGGCTGCTGACCACGCTTGGGCGTGGTTTCAAGGAAAAGATCGGCTGGAAACGGCTCGGGATCGCCGCGAGTGTGTTGATCATCGCGTTCGCGATCACGTCGCTTGTTCACACCCTGAAGGGCGTCGATACCGGCATCATTCTCACCGCGCTCACCAACATCGCGCCGCATCGGATCGCGCTGGCGGCTCTCTGCGTGGTCGGGGCGTTCTGCACGCTGACCTTCTACGACTTCTTCGCGCTGCGCACGATCGGCAAGATCCATGTCCCCTACCGCATCGCAGCGCTGTCGAGCTTCACGAGCTACACGATCGGCCACAATATCGGCGCCACGGTCTTCACCGGCGGCGCGATCCGCTTCCGGATCTATTCCGATTACGGCCTCTCCGCGATCGACGTCGCCAAGATCTGCTTTCTGTCGGGCCTGACCTTCTGGCTCGGCAATTTGTTCGTGCTCGGCTTCGGCATGGCCTGGCACCCGGCGGCGGCGTCGGCGATGGACCTGCTGCCGCCGGCGATGAACCGGCTGATCGCGCTCGGCTGCCTTGCCGGCATCGGCGCCTATTTCGTCTGGCTCCTGACCGGCGAGAAGCGCCGCGAGCTCGGCCAGAACGGCTGGAAGGTGGTGCTGCCCTCGGCCAAGCTGACGCTGTTGCAGATCCTGATCGGCGTGGTCGATCTCGGCTTCTGCGCGCTTGCAATGTACCTGCTGATGCCGACCGAGCCGCATATCGACTTCGTCTCGCTGGCGGTCGTGTTCATCCTGGCGACGCTGCTCGGCTTCGCCAGCCACGCCCCCGGCTCGATCGGCGTGTTCGACGCCGCGATGCTGGTGGCGCTGCCGGAGTTCAGCAAGGAACAATTGCTGGCGACGCTGGTCGTGTTCCGCATCCTCTACTTCCTGATCCCGTTCGGGATTTCGATCTCGATCATGGGCATGCGCGAGCTCTGGCTCAACGTGGTGCAGCCCTGGCAAGAGCGGAAACGACTAAGCCAAGCCTGCACGGCTTCGGCGACCGTGCGGCAACCGATCGAAAGCCGGCAGCAGCGGGTCAGGCAGCTGAAACGGTAACAGACAACGTTATCGGCCCTCGTGCGGGGCCCCTCGACCCCGGATTTTTGATCCTCGCAGCCGCTTCTCTTATTTTCGCCGTACCGCTCGCGTCAAACCGCGCCATGATTGGCTTTTTGGTTCGATTTTCGTTTCGGGTGACGGTCTGCAGCGTGCTGCTCGGCAGCGCGCTGGCAGCGGTATTCGCATCAGCGGCGGACGCGCAGGATAATCAGCTGCAGATCTCCTGGGAGGTCCGCAACCGCTTCCGCCTGTTCCGCGAGGAACGCGACTTCCGCCTGCATGTCGAAAGCGGGCTTGGCCGCAGCGTGCTGGCCTCGGAACAGGCGCTGGAACTGCAAAGCGACGGCCGCGGCTGGGCGCGCAACACCGTGAACCGGCTCTGCATCGACCTGCAGGGCCGCGTCAGCGAGCCCTGCATGCGCGACAACGTCAAGGAAAGCTATCTGACGCCGATCGATCATCCGATCGTCGTGCGGCTCACCGGACCGGTTCCGGTCGGCGCGACCTGCGCCTGGTCGTTCGACGACGGCGACGGGCCGCAATCCTCGACATTCGATTGCGCCGAGCCGGTCAATCTTCGCGTCCGCTACGGCCGCACCACGGTCGCGACCGTCGACGTCGCGAGCGGCTCGGACGCCAACCAGCGCGTGACGACGCCGATCGAGGTACGCGACTTGCTGATCGCGGGCCTCGGCGACAGCATCGCATCCGGCGAGGGCAATCCCGACCGCGCGATTGCGCTCTCCGACGAGGGGTTCTGCTTCCGCTCCTATCTCGGCGGGGCGCAATATTACCGGCCGAGCCGCGCGGGCTACAAAGGCGGCCGCGCCTGCGAAGCACCGGACACCCTGACCAACTGGCAGCGCCAGAGCGCGCTGTGGCTCAACTCGGCCTGTCACCGGTCGCTGTACAGCTACCAGACCCGCACGGCGCTCGCGCTCGCCGTGCAATATCCGCACATCGCGGTGACCTATCTGCCGCTGGCCTGCACCGGCGCCACCATCTCCGACGGCCTGCTCGGCTCGCAGCAGGCGCGGGAATGCCTGCCGACGAAGACAGCCAACACCTGCTCGGGCACCGTCAACGGCCAGATCGCGGAGCTGCGCACGGCACTCGCCGCCGCCAAGCGCCGTCAGCCCGACCGCACCCTCGACCTCGTGCTGCTGTCGATCGGCGCCAACGACATCTACTTCTCCGGCCTCGTCGCCAACGTGATCGTCGACACGCCGACCGAGCGCACGCTGTTCAGCCGCGGCGGCTCGATGGCCAGCGTCGACGATGCCCGTTCGGCACTGGCGCGCGACCTGCCGGCCGATTTTGCCAAGCTGCGCGATGCACTGAAGCCGCTGGTCGGCGGCGATCTCTCGCACGTGATCTACACGGCCTATGCCAATCCGGCGCTCGCCAACGGCGGCGCACCCTGCCCCGGCGGCCGCGCCGGCTTCGAGATCCATCCCTCTTTCAACGCCGATCCCAAACGCCTCGCGTCGGTCTCGAGCTTCGTGCAGAACGAGTTCCTGCCGCAGCTCAAGGCGATCGCGCAGTGCCAGTCCGGCATCATCTGCCGCAATCCGCAGGCCGACCGCATGACCTTCGTCGATGCGCATCAGGACGCGTTTGCGAGCCATGGCTTCTGCGCACGCGCGTCGACCGATCCGGAATTCGACCGCGACTGCTTCGCCGCCAATGGCGACAGCTTCGTGTCGGACATCGTCGCCGCGGCCAACCAGCCGCTCAAATGCGGCCGCAGCGCCGGCGAATACCGCGCCTATCTGCCGCGCGCGCGCTGGATCCGCGACGCCAATGACAGCTACTTCACGGCGATGACCTACCCGCAGGGCCTGCCGTCCTCGATGCAGCCAAGCGACATCCACGACGCGACATGGGGCATCCTGTCGGCGGTGTATGGCGGCGCGGTGCATCCGAGCGCCGAAGGCCATGCGGCGATGGCCGATGCCGCGGTCCCCGCGGCCGCCACCGTGCTGCAATTGAACACCGCCGTGCCTGAAGTGATTTCCGAGCCGGTCGCGCCACTGCCGATGCCGATTGCACCGACGGGACAGCGCTGAACGCTCACGCTGCCACGCAAGAGCGGAGCGTGAGCGCGCGCAGATCGGAGCGTTAGCCAGAGAGAAGTGTTAGTGCCGCTTCGTCGCGGGCACCGGCGCCGCCGGCTTCGCCACCGCGGCTTGCGCCGGCAGATATTTGGCGACGATCGCGGGATCGAGCTGGGCCACCGCGGTGTCAGGCAGCCGGGTCCAGACCTCATCCTTGCCGAACAGCGAGATGCCGAGAAAGCCGCGCATCGTCAGCGTCTGACCATCGGCGCTCAACGTCATCTTGGCCTTGTAGACCTTGCCGTTGCGCGGATCGAGCACGTTGCCGCCTTCATAGGCGAGCCCGTTGCGCTTCATGTCGCGGATGAGGGGAATGCCGAGCCACGGCATGTCCTTGCGATCGTCGGTGCATTTCGAGCAGACCGGATTGGGCGGATCGCCGGGCGATGAAAACATCTTTGCGATCATGCCTTCGAACAGACCATTGCGCTCGATCACCAGGAACCAGCCCTCGGGCTTGCCGTCTTCGACCTTTTGCCACAGGCCGGCCGCCGACGGGTCGGCCGCCGAGGCCGCAAGCGGAGCAGCTAGCGCAAAGGCCGTGGCGATCGCGAGGATCAGCCGAAGTCTGGATAGCGTGTTCCGCATCATCATCACCTGATCGATCGACCAACTCGGGTACAAGCAGACTACGGCCATTTCACGGAGGGTTCCAGTACCCGCGCCGCGCAGCAAATGGCCCATGCCTCTGGCATTGGTCTCTGCTCGAGTGGAATCAGTGCACCCCAAGCTTCTTCTGCAGACTCGATGACGAGGTTGTGTACTGGAACACCAGCCGCTTGTCCGGATACACGTAGCGGTGCGCCTTCTGCGCCATCAACGCACCCTCGTGGAAGCCGGAGAGAATGAGCTTGAGCTTGCCCGGATAGGTGTTGATGTCGCCGATCGCGAAGATGCCGGACACGTTGGTCTCGAACGCCGCGGTGTCGACCGGCACCAGATTGTTCTCCAGCGCAACGCCCCAGTTCGCGACCGGACCGAGCTTCATGGTGAGCCCGAAGAACGGCAGCATCGTATCGCAGGCGATCGTCGAGACCGCATTGTCGTTACTCTTGAGCGCGGCGCCCGAGAGCTGGCCATTGGCGCCTTCGAGCCCCGTGACCTGGCCGATCTTCAGATCCATCTTGCCGTCGGCAACCAGCGCACGCATCTGCTCGACGCTGTGCGGCGCTGCGCGGAAATCGTCACGCCGGTGCAGCAGCGTGATGCGCTGGGCGATCGGATGCAGGTTGAGCGTCCAGTCGAGCGCGGAGTCGCCGCCGCCGACGATCAGGATGTTCTTGTCGCGGAACTGCTCCATCTTGCGCACGGCATAAAACACCGACGTGCCTTCATAGGCCTCGATGCCCGGCACCGGCGGACGCTTCGGCTGGAACGAACCGCCACCGGCCGAGATCACGACGACCTTGCACTCGAACTCCTTGCCGGCATCGGTCTTCACGCGGAACAGGGGATCGCCGATCTTTTCGATGCTCTCCACCATCTCGTTGAGATGGAAGGTCGGATTGAACGGCTTGATCTGCTCCATCAACTGCTCGGTGAGGCCCTGGCCGGTGACGAAGGGAATTCCGGGAATGTCGTAGATCGGTTTCTCGGGATAGAGCTCGGCACACTGCCCGCCGATCTTGTCGAGGATGTCGACCAGATGCACCTTCATGTCGAGCAGGCCCAGTTCGAACACGGCGAACAGTCCGCAGGGGCCCGCGCCAATAATCAGCACATCGGTCTTGATCGCTTCGCTCATGTCCGCTTCTTTACAGTTGAGGTCGACTGGACGGCTTTTTCGCCTGTCCAGCCAAGTGGGCCGGATCGCGACATGCATAATAGGGGCAGCGGCTGGCGCGGCAACCCCTTGCCGAGCCTGCGCAACTCGGCTGTATGGGCGGGAAACCGACGGAGATCCCCCTCGTGAACGCCCCTGTCCGCGCCGACGATGCACCGCGCCTGGAAGACTTTCCCTATCGCCTGTCCGACAATGTGCGCTTTGCCGATCTCGACCCCAACGGGCACGTCAACAACGCCGTCTATGCGAGCTATTTTGAAACCGGCCGCGTCACGCTGGTGAAGGACCGCAGCATGGGGCTGATGCCGGCGGGGCTCGGCTGGATCATGGTGCGCCTCGACATCCATTTCCGCGCCGAGCTGCACTGGCCGGGTCAGATCGAGCTCGGGCTCGGTCTCGTCAAGTTTGGACGCACATCGACCACCTTCGACCAGGTGGTGTTTTCGGAAGGCAGATGCGTGGCGTCGGCGAAGGCGGTCACGGTGATGATCGATGAGGCCGCGCGCAGGCCGACGCCGCTGCCGGCGGAGGTCAAGCAGAACTTCCGCCGCTGGATCCGTCGCGGTGTGAATCCGGACGGCGAATGAAAGAATCTTAGGCCTGCCGCTCCGGCGTCGACACGACCAGTCCGTCGAGATCGTCGGTTACCTTGATCTGGCAGGACAGCCGCGAATTCGGACGCACGTCGAAGCCGAAATCCAGCATGTCCTCTTCCATCGGCGACGGCGCGCCGACCTTCTCGCGCCAGGCTTCATCGACATAGACATGGCAGGTCGCACAGGCGCAGGCGCCGCCGCATTCGGCTTCAATGCCGGGAATGGCGTTGCGGATCGCACCTTCCATCACCGTCGCGCCGTTCTCGATCTCAACTGTGCGTTTCTCGCCGGAATGGTCGATAAAGTGGATTTTGGCCATGATTGCTCGTGCTGCCGGAATGCGCCGGACGATGGATGGAAAGGTCCCGGGCAGTCGTATAACGGGTCGATCCGCACAGCGCTAGCGCGGAGACCGAAAACCTGCCCGCTGGTTGGGAAGCCGCCCAAGCTGCCGCGGCGCGCTGCCGAGACGCCGGACGCCTAGGAGCGGCCCAGGATCAGCTCGATCGCCGTGCGCGCCTCGGCAATCGCGGCACCGAGCGCGGCAAGCGGCTGGGCCGCATCGGAACCGCCGGTCAGCGCGGTCTCCAGCTGGGCCGCAGCCTCGGCGACGCCGAAGGCACCGATCGCCCGCGCCGATCCTTTCAGGGTGTGGGCGTGGGTCGCCGCCTCGGGCGGCAAGGCGGCCAGTTCACCGAGGATCCGGGCCGACTGGGCCGCGAACATGGCCAGCACTTCCCGCTCGAGGCCCGGATCGCCCAGCGTCATGCGCTGAAGATGATCGACGTCGATCGGCCCGGCGCCGGGCGCCAGCGGCGGCGATTGCGTCCATTCGATCCGTTCGAGATGAAGCGGCATGGCCTGTCCCTGTCGTCTCCGCCGGGCCCTCGCCGGCGGGATCGTTGGCCCAGCCAATCACGAAACTGGTTAACGGATTGTTGTCGGGATGATCGGCAAAACCGCCCGATTCTGGACAATTTCTGGACACAATCGACGCGCTACGGCCGGAATTTCGAGTACCCATAAGGCCTTATGGCGCAAAGCTGTTAACGATGATTAAGAAAGTATTAATCGCAAGCATTTCATTCGCATCGCTCTCCCAATAGGATGTTTGCGGATGTAGCGGACAAGCCGCCCAGGGGGCCGCTTGCGCTCCGCTTGTGGGCACCGGCTTCGAGCTTGCGTGGGGACGATCGCAGGCTCGCCGACGCGTAAAATAGTGAGAGGGCTCAGACTGAACATGGCGAACACTCCCAAGAAGGTCAAAGATCCCACCGAAGTCGCGCTTTCTGCCATCCAGGAAGCCCTCAACATCAGCGAACAGGGCGCGGAGAATCGCAGCCCCCTCAACGAGGGCGCCGCGCCGCCGAACCTGCCGCCCGCTGCCGATTTTTCAGCCGCATCGTTCGAGTCCCGTCCGAGTAATACCGATCGTTCGGCGTTCGAGCCGATCGAAGAACCGCGCGCGCCGCGCCGCGCCGCCAACGACGATCGCGAAACCATCGGCCAGATGCTGCAGACGCTGCAGGGAGGACGCGCGCGCAACGCCTTCACGCTGTTCTTTGTCTGCTCCGGCGCCTGGCTGCTGGGCGGCGTGATTCTCACCATCGCGTTCTGGCCGGCCCTGCAGGCCTCGATGGCCCAGGGCACCGGCGTCCTGGTGCTCGCCGGCCTTGCCGCGCTGTTCGCCGTGCCGATCCTGCTGTTCTACTATCTCGCCAGCCTCGCCTCGCACGGTCAGCGCATGCAGATGATCGCGCAATCGATGGCGCAGGTCGCGATGCGATTCTCCGAGCCGGAAAACGCCGCCGCCGATTCCATGGTGACGGTCGGCCAGGCGATCCGCCGCGAGGTCGCGGCGATGGGCGACGGCGTCGAGCGCGCGATCGCGCGCGCCGGCGAACTCGAGACCCTCGTTGCCAACGAGGTCGCGGCGCTGGAACGCGCCTATTCCGACAACGAGGTGCGCATCCGCGCGCTGCTGCAGGACATCGCCCACCAGCGCGACAACCTGGTCGGCCAGGCCGAGCAGGTGCGCAGCGCGATCTCCGGCGTGCAGATCGACCTGCGCCACGACATCGCGCTGATCTCGGACGCGATCGCCTCGCGCGTCGACGAAGTCGCCAAGAGCATCACCGGCGCGCTGGAAGAGCGCGGCCAGCACATCACGACCGCGCTGAGCCATGCCGGCGACAACATGATCCTCGCGCTCGGCGAGCGCGGCGGCGACCTGCTCGACCGCCTCGAGGAAGCCAGCGCCGAGACCACGCGCGCGGTGATGGATGCCTCCGAGCGGCTGACCACCAGCCTCAACTTCAAGACCGGCCATGTCCATGACGAGTTCGTCGATCTGGCCGATCGCGTCCACGAGCTGCTGAACGAGCGCATCGACCGCATCACCGGCGAGTTCGAGCAGCGTTCGTCCGTCATCGTCGACGGCATCTCCGACCGCACCGAAGAGGTCCACGACTCCCTGAAGAACTCCGCGGACTCGCTGCTGCTCGAGCTCGAGCTGCGCAGCAACGACCTCGTCAGCAAGATCGACGACGCCGGCAACCGCCTCGCCGGCCAGATCCTGACGTCCGGCGACAAGGCGAGCGAAGCGCTCGACGTCACCGTCAACTCGCTGGTCGCCAAGGTGGTGGGCCAGACCGAGACCGCGCACGACTCGCTGTCGCTGCAGATGAGCGCGTTCGACGACCTGGTGAAAAACCATGGCAGCGAGCTCGCCGAGAAATTCGCCCGCGACTCCGGCACGCTCGGCGCGCTGATCACCCGCCACATCTCTGAATTCGACCGCACGGTGAAGACCTTCGGCGGCGACATCGTCGAGCGCATGGGCCAACGGACCCAGGACATCGCCGACAGCCTGAAGACCTATGTCGACACCTTCGACCATCGCGTGACCACGAACAGCGGCGAGATCACCGCCTCGCTCGACCAGCGCCTGCTGCAGTTCGAGACCACGCTCGGCAGCCGCGTCACCAATCTCGACGCCTCGCTGACCGACAAGCTGTCGTCGTTCGATAGTTCGCTCGCCGGCAAGATCGGCTCGTTCGACGGCCGCCTGCAGTCGCTGGATGACGCGATCGACGGTCGCATGAAGTCCCTCGAGGTCACCTTCGAGAGCCGCGCCAAGTCGGTCACCGACACCATCGACGGCCATCTCGGCACGCTCGCGACCCAGCTGACCGATGGCGCCTCCCAGGCGATCCAGTCGATCGACTCGCGGCTTGGCCTGCTCACCACCACCCTGACCGAAGGCACCGTGCAGGCGATCGCCGCGGTCGACCATCGCATCAACGGCGTCACCGAGACCATCGACGGCCACAGCATCCGCCTGGTCGACACCCTCAACGGCCACAGCACCCGCCTCGCCGACACCATCAACGGTCACAGCTCGAACCTGACCGACACCATCTCGGCGCGCTTCGCCGACATCCAGCAGGGCATCGAGAGCCGCGTCGGCGTCATCGCCGGCGACATCGACACCCGCGTCGCGCAGTTCGAGGACCTGCTGGGTTCGCGCGTCGAGGCCGTCGCCGGCCGCATCGAGAGCAGCGGCCGCCAGGCGAGCGAGGACCTGATGTCCCGCGCCGAGCTGCTGTCGTCGAGCATCAAGTCCCATGTCGAGGACGCCGAGCGTTCGCTGACCAACCTCGTGGTCAACACCAGCGAAACCATCCAGACCGGCGCGCGCACCGCGCAGCAGGCGCTGCTCACCGTGTCCGCTGATGTCGGCAACCAGCTCAAGCTGAGCTCGGCCGAGGTCGAGAGCGTGCTGACCGCCGTCGGCACCAGCGCCGCCAACTCGATCCTCACCAGTGCCCGCGACGCCCAAGTGTCGCTGGTCTCGGCCTCCGGCGACGTCGCCTCGCAGATCAAGTCGCTGTCCGAGGATGTCGAACGCACGCTGCAGGCGGCCGGCAGCGCCACCGCAGCCTCCGTGCTGTCCGGCGCCCGCGACGCGCAGACCACGCTGGTCAGCGCCTCTGTCGAAGCCGCAAGCCAGGTCAAGTCGCTCGCCGCCGATGTCGAGCAGTCGCTGTCGATGTCCGGCTCCGCCGCTGCCGAAGCGATCATGACCGGTGCCCGCGAGGCCCAGACCACGCTGATCGCGACCTCGACCGACGTCACCGGCCAGGTCAAGTCGCTCGCCAGCGACGTCGAGCGTTCGCTCTCGATGGCCGGCACCGCGACCGCCGAAGCCGTCGTCGCCTCCGCTCGCGAGGCCCAGAGCACGCTCGCCGGTGCATCCACCGAAGCCGCCAACCTGGTCCGCACGCTCGCGGCCGACGTTCAGCACTCGCTCTCGACCGCCGGCACCGCCACCGCGGAATCCATCGTCGCTTCCGCCCGCGAGGCCCAGAGCACGCTCGCCGGCGCGTCGACCGACGCCACCAATCTGGTCCGGACACTGTCGGCCGACATCGAACGCTCGCTGTCGATGGCAGGCTCCGCCACCGCGGAAGCCGTCGTCGCCTCCGCCCGCGAGGCCCAGAGCACGCTCGCCGGCGCATCCACCGACGCCACCAACCTGGTCCGGACACTGTCAGCCGACATCGAGCGCTCGCTGTCGATGGCAGGCTCCGCCACCGCGGAAGCCGTCGTCGCCTCCGCCCGCGAGGCCCAGAGCACGCTGGCCGGCGCATCCACCGAGGCCACCGATCTGGTCCGCTCGCTGGCGGCCGACATGGAGCGTTCGCTGTCGATGGCAGGCTCCGCCACCGCGGAATCGATCACATCAGGTGCGCGTGAGGCCCAGAGCACGCTGGTCAACGCGTCGACCGACGCTGCGACCAAGGTGTCTGCGCTTGCCGCCGACATCCAGCGTGCGCTGTCGATGGCCGGCTCCGGCACCGTCGAGATGCTGACGGCCGGCGCCCGCGAGGCGCAGAACACCCTCGTCACCGCGTCGACGGAGGCAGCCAACCACGTCAAGTCGCTGGCCGTCGATGTTGAGCGCACCCTGACCTCGGTCGGCACCAACACCGCGCAGGCGATCCTCGGCAGCGCTCGCGATGCCCAAAGCTCGTTCGTGGCAACCTCCAGCGAGGCCGCAAGCCAGATCCGCGAGATCTCCGCCGAGATCGAGCGCTCGCTGACCACAGCCAGCGCGGAGACCGCGCAGACCATCCTGGGCAGCGCCCGCGAGGCCCAGGGCTCGTTTGCGGCGACCTCCGCCGATGCCGCCGCCCAGATCCGCACGCTCTCGACCGATATCGAGCGGGCGCTGGGTGCGGTCACGGCCAAGACCACCGACAACATCCAGACCTCGGCGCAGAACGCGCAGGCCGCGCTGATCACCATGTCCAACGAGGTCTCGACCAAGGTCAAGACGACCTCCGCCGACATCGAACGTTCGGTGCTGTCGGCCTCCAGCGCCTTCGGCTCGGCGATGACCGGCAAGACCGACGAGATCGTCACCTATGTGCAGCAGCAGACCGAGCGTCTGTCGCAGATGGTCGACGGCCGCCGCGGCTCGCTTGTCGAGGCGCTGACCGCCAAGACCACGCAGCTGTCGAGCGACATGGATCGCGCCACCGCGGACGCGCTGAAGGCGATCGAAACCCGCGGCCTCGCCTTCTCGCAGACGATGTCGGCCCACGGCAGCGATGTCGCGCGCAACATCACCTCGGCCGGCGATCAGGCGACCGGCGCGGTGGCGAAGTCGCTCAAGGAGCTCGAGCACGCCTCGCGCGCGGCGATCGACCAGTCGCGCCAGGTCTCGATCTCGGCCGTCACGGAGATGCAGGAGACCAGCAAGATCCTGCGCACCGATACGGTCGCGCTGTTCGAGCGGCTGCGCGAAGGCAACATCCTCTTGCAGGAAGTGTTGACCGGCGCCCACGACAACCTCAACTCGCTGGAGCGCGCGCTGGTGACCCGCGTGGCCGACTTCGTGTCCGCCATGAACGACGTCACCTCGCGCAACGGCGTGGCAACCCAGACGCTGGAAGACCAGCTCACGGTGTTCAACAGCAAGACCGGCAAGGCGCTGGAAGATCTCGGCGCGCTGTCGAGCCAGTTCGAGACCCATGGCAAGGCGCTGATCGATGCGGCTGCCGTGGTCGAGCAGGCCAACCGCTCGACGACGGCCTCCGTCAGCGAGCGCAAGTCGGCGCTGGAAGCGCTGGTCACGACCATCGACCTGCGCACCACCGATCTCGACCAGCGGCTATCGCGCTTCACCGGGCTGCTCGATGAATCGCTCGGAGCGGCGGAGGAACGCGCCCGCGACATCGCCCGCGTGGTGGCGGAGACCGCAGGCGCCGGTTCGGCTGCGATCAGCAGGCAGTTCGAGGCGGTGCGCCAGGCAGCCGAGAACGAGCGTCAGCAGACCGTCGACGCCATGAACGACCTCTACCAGCAGAGCAATGCCGAGACCGATGCGATGTTCAAGGAATCGACGGAGAAGTTCTCCGCGATGGTCACGGCGATGAAGCAGATGGCGAGCGAGATGCACAACGAGCTCGAGTCCACCCGCAACGAGCTGCGCCGCGGCGTGCTCGAGATGCCGCAGGAGGCCGCCGAGAACACCGCGCAGATGCGTAAGGTGATCGTCGACCAGATCGAGGCGCTTGCCGAGTTGAACCGCATCGTCGCTCATCACGGCCGCGGGCTCGACGTGGTCAGCACCAACCGCGCCAGCATTCGCCAGGAGGAGCCGGTGATGGCTGCCGCCGGCGGCCGCGGCGATGTGCGCATGCGGGACAACGGCAACAGCGCCTCGACGCTGCCGCCGCCGGATCTCGGCATGGCGAGCTCGCGCCGCACCGAGGCCCCGCCGGTCAGTCCGGCAGGCCCCAACAACAACAATGGCGATGGCTGGCTGTCCGACCTGCTCAACCGGAGCGACGCGCCGCCGCCCGCCCCGCAGAGCCGCGACGCCCAGCAGCAAGTCGGATCGTAGCCATGTCGTTCTGTGAGCCAAGGAGTTGCCAGACATATTTGTCTTCCTAAGACCGCTTGGCCTCCGACTTGATCGCTACCAGCGCGGCGAGAACAAGGCGTTCTCCAAGCGCCTCTACACGCCAGCCGGCCAGAAGGCCTTCGATGAGGTGGCCCGCAAGTACCGCTCCGACCGCGGCTTCAAGCAGACGGTCGACCGCTACATCGCGGAGTTCGAGCGCCTGCTCGACGAAGTCGCCCGCGACGGCCGCGGCCAGCAGGAGCTGAGCAGCCACCTCACCTCGGAGACCGGGCTGGTCTACACCCTGCTCGCGCACGCCGCGGGACGGCTGGGATAAGCTGGCGAATAGCGAGTAACGAATAGCGAATGGAAAACGGAGACCGAAAGTCTCCGTTTTTGTTTTGGGCTCGAGATTGGACTCGCAAACGACGTATCGAAAGCAGCGCGCCAGCATCAGCCGCCGTCATTGCGAGGAGCGTAAGCGACGAAGCAATCCATACTGTCGAACATGCGGGGCGATGGATTGCTTCGCTTCGCTCGCAATGACGGGATGCGGCCGATAGCGAGCCCTATCCGCCACGCACTATTCGCCGCCACGTCACTGCCGCCGCCGCGGCCCGGGCGCGGTGGCAGGTGCCGGCGCGGGTTCGGGTGCGGCGTTGTTGCTGCCGCCGAAGATCACCCGGCTCGGATTGCGGTCGAAATTATTCACCGCGCGGCTGATGTCGGACAGCGTCCTGCGGCCGTCGTTGATCAGGAGATTGGAGCGCTTGTCGAGATCCTCGGCGAGCTCGCGGATCGACTTCACCATCAGGTTCAGCTCGCTGCCATTGTTGCCGCCCGCGATCGCATTGAGGCCCAGCATCAGGCTGTCGGCCTTGCCCATCACGCCGTCGACCTTGAGCATGACGTTGTCGATCTTCTCGGAATTGCGCGCCAGCGCCTGGGTGAAGACCTCGAGATTCTTCAGCGAATTCTTCACCGACTGCTGATTGTCGGCGACGATGCGGTTGACGTTTTGCAGCGTGGCGCGGATCGCCTCGGTGACGTCCTGCAGCGCATTCGGGTCGGCGGTCAGCACCGGGATGCCGTCCTCGTCCAGCGGCACCGGCGGCGCGGCCTCCTCGCCGCCCTTGAGCGAAATCGCGGCGACGCCGGTGAGACCCTGGAACTCGAGACCGACCAGGGTGTCCTTGCGGAGCGGTGCGTTGTTCTCGATCATCGCCAGCGCGACCACGCGGCGCGGGTTGTCGAGCTTCACCGAGACCACTTCCCCTATCCGAATACCGTTAAAATTGACATTGCCGCCATTGCGCAGGCCTGACGCCGGCCCTTCGAAGATCACCCGCAAGGGGCTGCGCTGCTTGGTGGTGTGGAGGCTCTGGAACCACAGCACGAAGCCGAACGCGGCGGCGATCACCGCCAGCGTGAAAGCCCCGATCAAGACGTAGTTCGCCCGCGTTTCCATCAACTGCTCGCGTTAATTACTCTGGGCTCTCGCGCAGTCAGCCTGCGTTCGAGCCCGTCGAATTCCCTGTTGGCGCATGATTTCGTCCGAAAATCGGCTCCAGGTTTCGGGATCATGGGCTAGGCCACAACGGCACGGGCGCGCTTGCCGTTGAAATATTGCTGCAGCCATGGATGCTGCGATGCCTTCATGTCGGCGATCGATCCTGCAGCAATGATCTTACCGTTCCCTAAAACGGCGATACGGTCGCACGCGGTGTAAAGACTGTCGAGATCGTGCGTTACCATGAAAACGGTCAGCCCCAAAGTGCGCTGCAGGGTGCGCACCAGCTCGTCAAACTCGCCGGCGCCGATCGGATCGAGACCCGAGGTCGGCTCGTCGAGAAACACGAGCTCGGGATCGAGCGCGAGTGCGCGCGCCAGCGCGACGCGCTTGATCATGCCGCCCGACAATTCCGACGGATAACGATCGGCGACTTCCGGCTTCAGCCCGACCATCACGAGTTTCGCCACCATGATCTCGTCGAGCAGCCGCTGCGAGACGCGCAGATACTCGCGCGCCGGAAACTGGATGTTCTGGCGCACCGTGAGCGAGGAGAACAGCGCGCCCTGCTGGAACAGGATGCCCCAGCGGCGCTCGACGGCGCGGCGCTGCGAGGTGCTCGCGGCGTCGAGATCGACGCCGAACACCTCGATGCGGCCGGCGACCTTCGGCACGAGCCCGATGATGGTGCGCGTCAGCACCGACTTGCCGGCGCCCGAGGGCCCGACGAAGCCGAGGATCTCGCCGCGCCTGACGTCGAGGTTGAGGCCGTCGAGCACGCGCGTGTTGCCGAATTGAACGGTAATGTCGCGGACCCGGATGATGGCGTCGTTGTCCTCTTCCGCCATGATCACATCCCGATCGAGGCGAAGAAGATCGCGAACACGCCGTCCATCACGATCACGAAGAAGATCCCTTTCACCACCGATGCGGTGGTGTGCTGTCCGAGCGACTCCGCCGAACCCTGTACCGCAAGGCCTTCGACGCAGGCAACGATACCGATCACCGCCGCCATGACAGGCGCCTTGACCATGCCGACGATGAAATGGTCGATCGATATGGCATCACGAAGGCGGAGCAGGAAGGCCTCCGGATCGACGCCGCCATAGAGCCAAGCCACCAGGCCGCCGCCATAGAGCGCGGCCATCGCGCCGAGAAAGGCCAGGATCGGCAGCGCCAGCACCAGCGCCAGCATGCGCGGCAGGATCAGGACCTCGATCGGATCGAAGCCCATAGTGCGCAGCGCGTCGATCTCCTCGCGCATCTTCATCGAGCCGAGCTCGGCGGTGTAGGCCGAGCCGGAACGGCCCGCGACCATGATCGCGACCAGCAGCACGCCGATCTCGCGCAGCACCAGGACGCCCAGCATGTCGACGACGAAGATGTCGGCGCCGAACCTGCGGAAATGGAAGATGCCCTGCTGCGAGATGATGCAGCCGATCAGGAAGGTGATCAGCACCACGATCGGCACCGCGCGCCAGCACACCTGTTCGAGGTGATGCACCGTCGAGGTCAGGCGGAAGCTGCGCGGATGGATCAGCACCTTGCCCGCGGCCACCAGCACCGCGCCGAGCATGTCGACGAGGCCGATGATCGTGCCGCCGATCCCGGCCACGGTGCGCCCGATCTGCTCGAGCATGCCTGATATCGACAGCCGGTCACTGACGACCCTCGGCGCAGGGCCAACGCGGCGGACCTCGTCGACCAGGCTGGAATAATTGGCCGACAGGCCCGCGATCTCGGCTTCCGCGCTGGCGTCGCTGAGGCTGCGGCGCAGCCGCTCGATCAGCCAGGCGCCGAAGGTGTCGAGGCTCGCGACCTGCGACACGTCGATGAAGATGTGCGGGCGGCTGCCGCGCAGCTTCTCCGCGTCGGAGACGATCCGCTCGAGCGCAGGGGCAAAGCGGGCGGTCCAGTTGCCCGCCGCACACAACGCCAGTCCTTCGCCTTGGGCTATCCGCTCCAGTGTCGGGTCGCCGCTCACCTTTTGCCTACCCCTCAAGCCGGCTGGCTGCCGCTAACGCTGATCTCCGGCGCTGCCGGATCGGCTTGTCGAATCTGCCGCTAAACAGCCATAGTTGGCTGCACGTCGCAAGCTACGGTTCAGGAAATAGTAGACTTTAAAATGACTTCCACCCCATCCGGAGCGATTTCCCTGACCGGTCGGATCGAGCGCTGGCCGATCGCGGGGACCTTCACGATCAGCCGCGGCGCCAAGACCGAGGCCATCGTCGTGGTCGCCGAGCTAAGCCAGGGCGGCCTCATTGGCCGCGGCGAATGCGTACCCTACCCGCGCTATGGCGAAACGCCCGAGGCGACGCTGCAGGCGATCCAGGCGATGCAGGCGCCACTCGCCGGCGGCATGGACCGCATCGCCTTGCAGGCCCGGATGCCCGCCGGCGCCGCCCGCAATGCGCTGGATTGCGCGCTGGCGGACCTTGAGGCCAAACGCGCCGGCAAACGGATCTGGAACCTGCTCGGCCGGCCCGCGCCGGGGCCGCGCACCACCGCCTATACGATCTCGCTCGGGACGCCCGAGGCGATGGCGGAGGCCACCGCGAAGGCTGCGCATCGCGCGCTGCTCAAGATCAAGCTCGGCGGCGATGGCGACGGCGCACGGATCGCCGCCGTGCGCAAAGCGGCGCCTCGATCCGAATTGATCGTTGACGCCAACGAAGCCTGGACCGAGGACAACCTCGCCGCCAATCTCGCGGCCTGCGCCGATGCCGGCGTCACCCTGATCGAGCAGCCGCTGCCGGCGGGCAAGGACGAGGCGCTGGCGCGGATCCGGCGCCCGGTTGCGGTCTGCGCCGACGAGAGCGTGCGCGACCGTGGCTCGCTTGCCGGCCTGCGCGGCCGCTATGACGCCGTCAACATCAAGCTCGACAAGACCGGCGGCCTGACCGAAGCGCTGGCGATGGCGGATGCCGCCCGTGCGCTCGGCTTCGAGATCATGATCGGCTGCATGGTCGCGACCTCGCTTGCGATGGCGCCGGCGATGCTGATCGCGCAGCAGGCACGCTTCGTCGACCTCGACGGCGCGCTGCTGCTGGCGAAGGACCGCGACCACGGCCTGCGCTACGAGGGCAGCCTGGTCTATCCGCCCGACGCCGCGCTCTGGGGCTAATCGGCTCTCTTGTTGACGCGTTTTCCTAGCGCGAACCGGTCCCCACTTCGCTTGAAAACGCTATGAAGCGCTTACGCGCCAGCCACATCACGAGCCCGCCCGTGGCCGCCATTGCGGCCATCATGTCGTAGACGCCGAGCCCGAAGCGCGCATAGACCATGCCGCTGACGATCGCCGTGGTGCTCGCGACAATGCCGCCGCAGGCGGTGAGATAGCCTTGCGCGCGCGCCATCACGTGAACCGGCACGTGATGCACCATCAGGCCCATGATGCCGACCTGCGTCAGGCCGAAGCTCAGCCCGTGTCCGAGCTGCACAACTGCAAGCACCGCAAGCGGCGGGTCCTGCGCGGTGATCGCCCAGCGCGCCGCGGCACTGGACGCCGCGATCATCACCAGCACAGCCGACGGCAGCGTGAAGCGCGGCGAGGCCGCAAACAGCACGATCTCGGCGATCACGCCGAGCACCCAGAGACAAGCGATCGTCAGGCCGCTGAAGCCGGCCTGCTGCCAGGCGATCGATGCGAAGATGTAATAGGCGCCGTGGCTGCCCTGGATCAGCGCCGAGGACACGATGATGGCGAGGAAGGTGGGATTGCGCAGCAGTTTTGGCGCGCCGGCCGCAGGTGTGACGGCAGCCACTGGGCGGCCCAGCGGCCGCAGCGTCAGCCCGACCAGCGCGCCGAGCATCGTCACGGCCGTGATGATCCAGATCAGGTCGACCTCCGCGACATAGCGGAGCAGGAAGCCGCTCACCAGCGCGCAGACCGCGAAGGCGGCCGAGCCCCAGAGCCGCAGCGGTCCGTAGCTGAGGCCGAATTGCCTGACGCCGCGCAGCGCATAGGCGTCGGTGAGCGGCACCATCGGGGTCCAGACGCAGCAGGTCAGCGCGTAGATCGCCAGCAGCACGAACGGCTGGTGCTGGGTGCCGATCACGGCAAAGCCGAACGCCGTGGCGAATCCGGTGGCGATGATCGCGCCGCGCAGCATCTGGCGCCGTTCCGCCGCCGCGGTGACCAGCGGCAGCACGGTGAAGCGCGTCACCGGCGGCACCGCGGTGATGATGCCGATCCAGGTGGCGTCGATGCCGATCGCCTTCAGCCACACCGTGAAAAACGGCAGATGAACCCCGGTCATGCCGAACAGCGTGGCGTAGAATGCCGCGAGTCGGTTCGCGAATCGCCGCGATGCAACCTTTGCTGCGATGGGGATTTGTGATTCGGAAGACATCAATTCAATTGCGATTCGCGCGATATCGTGGTGATCGTTAGCGTAACGCGCAGTGATTTGCGCGGAGAGATTGTGATGGCCGAAGAAGCATTCGCCCTGTCGCCGATATCCGCCCGCGCGGCCCTGCCGAGCGAGGAGGACTATGCTGCGATCAGCGCGGCCTTCATGGAGACTTCGCGGGGCCGCTGGTTCCTCGGCGAATACGCCAAGCGCAACCGCAATGCCGATACCCGCATGGTGCTCGATGCGGTGGCGCGGATCGAGGAAAGCCTCAGCGCGCAGCGGCAAGCCGCCGCAGCGGCGATCAGGGACGAGCAGCTGGCGCAGGCGCTGGCCGCCCTGCGCGGCGCAATCGAGGCCGCCCAGGCCTCGGCCATCGCCGCGCTCGACGGCATCAGCTTCGAGCGGAGCCTCGCGCCGGTGCGCAAGGGCGTGCGGGTGATCAGGGAGATCTCCTGGCGGCTGCGCGAGATCGGCAATGACGGCCGGATCTGCGACATCATCGATTCGCAAGTCAGCGCGATCGAGGCTGGCGCCGCCGAGGTCTCGATGGACGATGCCAAAGCCGTGCTGGATGCCGGCTTCGCTGCGCTGGCGCGCCGCCTGAGCGAATTCGATCCGGACACTGCGGCTGAGCCTGATGTGACCGAGGCGCCGGTTGCGGAGCCGCCGGCAGCGGCCCCCGCGCCGCCACCGGTGGGCGAAAGTGCAGCCCCCGATATGGCCGCTACACCGCCAGCGCCGCCTCAGGAGGCCGCTGCGACGCCGAACGTCGAAGCCGCGATTCCCGCCGCCGTGCCCGGCACTGAGGCCGCTACGGCCGTGATGCCGCAGCCGAGCGAAGCCTGGATCAAGGCTGAAGCGGCGCTGGCCGAAGCCGAGGCCGCAGAACTCGCCCGCGTCACCGACGAAGCGACGGCCGACGCCCATGACGAGGCGGTGCTTGACCTGATCGCGATGGAGATGGGTGCGCCCGATCCGATCGACGAAGAGGCGATCGCGGAGGAAATGCGCGCCGCCGAAGAGATGCGTGTCGCCGAAGCGATGGCGGCCGAGCCGGAAATGGTTGCGCCGGCCATTCAGCCTGAGCCTGCACCGGCGCCCGCGCCGAAGGTCGAGGTCAAGATGGAGCCGCCACCGCGAGCGGCAGCGGCGATTGCCGAGACTCTGGTGATGCCGCCACCTATCCCGCCCGCCGTTGAGCCTGCCCCTGCTCCCGCAGCGGAGATCTCACTCGGCTCGACGATCATCGCCAGCGGTCTTCTGAAAAGGCCAAGCGTCGCGGCCAACGATCCACTCGCGCCGATCCGCCGCATGAGCCAGGCCGAGAAGATCGCGTTCTTCTCGTAACCTAGACTTTTCATATCCTCTCATTGCCGGGCTTGACCCGCGCACGACGCGAGGCGCGCGAAGCATTCATGTTCCATGGACCGCACGCGCAACGTGAGCCGGCTCATGTACCGCGGCAGCATCTGTGCCTAACCCGGTGTCAGGCAACGAGTTTCGCGAACAGGTCGGTGTCGACATTGCCGCCCGAGAGCACGATGACGACGTTCTTGCCCTTGGCGTCGATCCGTCCCGCAAGCAGCGCGGCGAGCCCGACCGCGCCGCCGGGCTCAACCACGAGCTTCAGCTCGCGATAGGCGAAGGCAACGGCGGCGCCGACTTCGTCATCGGTGGCGTTGACACCGTTCGCCAGCAGCTTGCTGTTGATGGCAAAGGTGAGCTCACCCGGCATCATCGCCATCAGCGCATCGCAGATGGTCCGCGCCGCGACCGGATGCGCCTCGCGATGTCCGACCTTGAGTGACAGGGCGTGATCGTCATAGCCCGCGGGCTCGGCGACGATCACCTGGGCCTGCGGATATTTCGCCTTCACCGCGGTTGCGACGCCGGCGATCAATCCGCCGCCTGAAGCCGGCGCGACCACGATGTCGGGCGTCAGTCCGAGCGCGGCCATGTCCTCGGCGATCTCGCGGCCGGCGGTGCCCTGGCCCGCGATCACGAAGGGATCGTCGTAGGGGCGCACCAAGGTCGCGCCGAGCTTGCCGGCAATGCCGTTGGCGATCGCCTCGCGGTCGTCGCGATCGCGGTCGTAGAGCACGACTTCGGCGCCATAGGATTTGGTGCGCTCGCGCTTGGTGATCGGCGAGTCCGCAGGCATCACGATGGTCGCGTGCATGTTGAGGATCTTGGCCGCCGCGGCGACGCCCTGGGCGTGGTTGCCCGAGGAGAACGCGACGACGCCGCCGCTCCGCTTGTCCTGCGGGATCGAGGCGAGCTTGTTGAAGGCGCCGCGAAACTTGAACGATCCGGTCCGCTGCAGCATTTCGGGCTTCAGGAAAACCTGGGTGCCGACGCGTTCGTTGAGAACGGGAAAGGTCAGGAGCGGCGTGCGCACCGCGAACGGCGCGACCACCCTTGCGGCGGCATCGATGTCCGCGGCAGCGACGGGTGGATTGAGAACGGTGTCCGTCATTCGCGATTTGTATCGCGGCGACGGGCTGGCGGGCAAGACGCTTTAGCGTGACCCAACTAGCGTGAGTTTGGCTGTGGTGTCGGCAGGACGGCGAAATGGTGCTCTTCGGCACCAAATTCGAACGCCTCCCCCTCGCCATCCGGCGGCGCAGGACGGACGTTCATGCAACGGTCGATGAACACCCGGGCCGACGCCTGCCAGGTGTGGAGCGCGGCGAAATCGACGCAAGCCTGCCGCGGGATGCTGAGCGCCTCGAGGGAGGCATGGTGCAAATCCTCGTCGAGCACACCGACCGGCGCCGCGCCGATCACGTCGCGGGGACCGGTGACCGGAAAAGCGGCAACCGGCAGGCCGCTCGCCAACGCTTCAAGCAGCACCAGACCGAACGTATCAGTCCGGCTCGGGAAAACGAACACATCGGCCGCGGCGTAGATCTCAGCCAATTCTTCCCCATGGCGGGCACCGAGGAACACGGCGTCCGGATATTTCCGCTCCAGCGCCGCCCGCGCCGGGCCGTCGCCGACCACGACCTTGGTTCCCGGCAAATCGAGATCAAGGAAGGCCTCGAGGTTCTTCTCCACCGCCACCCGGCCGACGCTGAGATAGACCGGCTGCGGCAGGCAGAGATCGACGTCGCGCGGATGGAACAGCGCGGTATCGACGCCGCGCGACCACAGCACCACGTTGCGGAAGCCGCGCTGACGCAACTCGGCCGCCAGCGCCGGGGTCGCCGCCATCACCGCCCGGCTCGGCCTGTGGAACCAGCGCAATGCGCGCCACACCCAGGCTTCCGGGACAGGCGTCCGTGCCGAGACGTATTCGGGGAAGCGGGTATGGAAGCTCGTCGTGAACGGCAGGCCGTGCTTGCGGCAATAGCGGCGCACCGCGAGCCCGATCGGGCCCTCAGTCGCGATATGGATGCTGTCGGGCCTCGCCGCCTCGATCAGACTTGCGACCTTGGCCCGGTAGGGCAGCGCCAGCCGGAGATCGCGATAGCTCGGCATCGCGAAGGTGCGGAACTCGTCCGGCGTCAGGAAGCTCACCTCGACGCCGAGCGATTTCGCCGCCTGTGCCATCATGGTCAGCGTGCGGACAACCCCGTTGACCTGGGGATGCCACGCATCGGTCGCGACCAGGATATGCGTCATGCAGCGCGTGCCGTCACTCGCGGAACCGGCGCGATCCGGCGCACCGGGTCGGTCCAGGTGATGATCTCGAAATGGCCGTCCTCATGCTCGGCGAGCGCGGTGCAGCTCTCCACCCAGTCGCCGCAATTCATGTAGCGGATGCCGTGCTCGTCATGAATCGTCGCGTAGTGGATGTGGCCGCAGATCACGCCGTCGCAGCCGTGGCGCCGCGCCTCGCCGGCAAGCGTCGCCTCGAACGCGCCGATATAGTTCACCGCCTTCTTGACCTTCAGCTTGGCCCATTGCGACAGCGACCAGTACGGCACGCCGAACATCTTGCGGAAGAAGTTGACGAAGCGATTCATCTGGATCGCGAAGTCGTAGGCCTTGTCGCCGAGATGGGCGAGCCAGCGCGCGTTCTGCACCACGAGATCGAAAATGTCGCCGTGGATGACGAGGTAGCGCTTGCCGTCCGCGCCGGTGTGAACGGTGTTCTCCACCACGTCGATGCCGCCGAAATGCGTGCCGTAATATTTGCGCAGGAACTCGTCGTGGTTGCCCGGGACGTAAATCACCTTGGCGCCCTTGCGCGCCTTGCGCAGCATCTTCTGCACAAAATCGTTATGGGTCTGCGGCCAGTACCAGTTCGACTTCAGCGCCCAGCCGTCGACGATATCACCAACGAGGTAGATCGTGTCGGCATCGTGAGAGCGGAGGAAGTCCAGCAGGCGGTCGGCTTGCGAACCGCGGGCTCCGAGATGGACATCGGAGATAAACAAAGTGCGAAAGTGCCGCTCGGGACTTTCTTCACTCAAGGAGTCACTTCCCATGCCTGTGCACCTAACAGATTCCTGTGACAAGGCGATGACGATCCCCGCGACCCAAGGCCCCACAAACAGTTAACGAGAATCAGCAGCACGCCCCTGCCCTGCGGATAACAGCAGCGTGCGACAATCTGGCGACATCGGCGGCCGCGGCTGTGTGGAAGAGGTGTTGTGTTGCCTGCGTAACGCGGCGGAACGAGGCGAATTCGAAGCGGCGATGAAGCGTAGCCCGGATGAAGCGAAGCGTAATCCGGGGAGCTTCCGCGGAAAGTGCAGCCCCGGATTTCGCGGAGCCTGTCATCGGGCGCGCGTTCGCGCGACCCGTTGGCTTCATCCGGGCTACAAGTCACGGCAATCAGTAGTACTTGTGAAAGTGATGCACCGGCCCATGGCCGTGGCCGACGGCGAAGCGATCGGCCTCAGTGATCGCTTGCGTAATCCAGGCCTTGGCGTTGCGCACGGAGGTCTCCATGCTCTCGCCCTTCGCGAGCCCTGCTGCGACTGCCGAGGACAGCGAGCAGCCGGTGCCATGCGTATTGGCGGTCGCAATGCGCGGCGCAGCCAGCGCGATGCTGCGCTCGGCGTCGATCAGATAGTCGATGCTGTCGGCGCCGTGGCCGTGGCCGCCCTTGACCAGCACCGCGCGACATCCCATCGCCAGCAATCGCTTGCCTTGTCGCTCGACGTCGGCTTCGCTTGAGGCGACCGGCTCGTTGAGCAGCGCCGCCGCTTCCGGCAGGTTCGGCGTGATCAGCGAGGCCAGCGGAAACAGCAGGGTCTTCAGCGCATCGACCGCCTCGGCGGCAAGCAGCCGATCGCCCGAGGTTGCGACCATCACCGGATCGAGCACGACATGGCGCGGCGCCCAGCGCCTCAGCCCATCGGCGATCGCCGCGATCGTCTCGGCCTGCGCCACCATGCCGATCTTGACCGCGCCGACCTCGAGATCGGAGAACACCGCGTCGATCTGGGCGGTGACGAATGAAGCGGGCACCGGATGGATGCCGCTAACCCCCTTGGTGTTCTGCGCGGTCAGCGCCGTGATCGCAGACGCGCCATAGACCCCGAGCGCGGCAAAGCTCTTGAGGTCGGCCTGGATGCCCGCCCCGCCCGAGGAATCGGAGCCGGCAATGGTGAGCGCGACCGGCGTCATCGTGCAGCACCGGCGGTTGATACGAATGCGACCATCGCGAACAAGACCATGGCCTGTCCTAGCCCGGCCGCGGATCGACGGCAAGTTCGCCTGACTTTACCGCGGGTTGGCCTTGCCTTGACGCTGCCTTGCCCCTTCTTGTCCCCTTGCCTTGGCCGCCCGTTTTGGGCCTATAGTCGCGGAAATCCCCGGAGACGACTTTGATGGTTCCTTTCTTCGTCCAGATCAAATGCAAGCTCGGCCAGTCCTACACCGTAGCCAACGCGCTGGCGGAGGCCGAGATTGCGTCCGAGATCTATTCCACCGCGGGCAACTACGACCTCCTGGTCAAGTTCTACGTCGACCACGACACCGACATCGGCCATTTCATCAACGAGAAGGTTCAGGTGATCCCGGGCATCCAGGACACGCTCACCATCATCACCTTCAAGGCGTTCGGCGCGAAGTAGATCGCGCCCACGACAGCATGATGAGATTGGGTCGAGCTTGAACGGCGTCGAAAGTTCACCTCTCCCTTGGGAGAGGTGAACCGAAACCGCGGCGAGCCGGTTCAAGCAAAACTCATCCCGCTGACTCCTTCTCCTTCTCCTTCTTCACCGGCTTCGGCGGTCCCTCGACCGGCGGCAGCGACTTGATGTATTCGGCGATCGCATCGCGGTCGGACGACGAGAGTTGCGAGGTATTGCGGATCACGCGCACCATGGATCCGCCCGCGCTATCGCCGTCCGGCGTCTGGCCGCTCTCGAGGAAATAGGCGATATCCTTCACACTCCAGTCCGAGATCCCCCTCGGCGTGATGTTGGGCACCCAGCCTTCGCCCTCCGGATTCGGACCACCGGCAAAGCGCTGCGCGGTGACGATGCCTCCGAGCACATTGCGCGGGCTGTGGCACTCGGCGCAATGGCCGAAGCTGTTGACGAGATAGGCGCCGCGATACCAATGCGCGGAGCGGCTTGCATCCGCGATGAACGGCTTGCCGTTCATGAACAGCAATTTCCAGACGCCGACATTGCGCCTGATGTTGAACGGAAACGGCAAATCGTGGTCGCGCACCTTGCCGGCGACCGGCGGCAAAGTCTTCAGATAGGCGAACAGGTCGCGCACATCGCTGACCTTGGCGTGCTGATAGGACGGGTACGGAAACGCCGGGAAATAGTGCGCACCCGATGGCGAGGTGCCCTTCATGACCGCCGTGACGAAATCGGCCTCGCTCCAGCGGCCGATGCCGTCGTTCGGGTCGGGCGAGATGTTCGGCGCATAGAAGGTGCCGAACGGCGAGGTGATCGCGAGCCCGCCGCCGAGCCTCGTGCGGTCGTCCTGCTTCGGCACGGCATGGCAGGAGGAACATCCTCCAGCATTGAACGTTGTGAGGCCGTTGACCAGGTCAGGCTGATAGGCTGGCAGCGCGCCGGCGGCAACGGTCGCGGGGATCGTCAGCCACCAGAACAGGCCAACGCCGATTACGCCGGCCAGAATCGCCAGGAGGAAAATTCGTCGCAGCATTCACCGATCCGTCATTGGTCGCGGCAGTTCATGGACCAGTATGATGGCAACCAGTCGGACAAGCTCGCATCAAATTTGCCGCACCCACGATCATTTGGGGAATAAATCCGAAAAGCTGCTGTTTGAAGATTGCAACCATCCTGTGACGTCAAAGGGGAGAGAAACCATGTCGAACAAGACCTTGCTTGCCACGCTGACGCTCGGCGCCGCCATCGCCCTCGCCGGTCCGGCCTTTGCCGAGAAGTTCACGGCGAAGCTGGATAGCAAGAGCGAAGTGCCGCCGAATACCAGCGCCGGCACCGGCACCGCCGACATCGACTACGATGCCGCCAGCAAGAAGTTGAGCTGGAAGGTGACCTATTCCGGCCTCTCGGGCCCGGTCACCGCCGCGCATTTCCACGGCCCCGCCGAGGCCGGCAAGAATTCCGGTGTCGCAGTCGCGATCCCGAATGCGACGTCGAGCCCGGTCGAAGGCAGCGCAACACTGACCGACGCGCAGGCCGCCGATCTCCTCGCCGGCAAGTACTATGTCAACGTCCACACCGCGGCCAATCCGGGCGGTGAGATCCGCGGTCAGGTGACGAAGTAAGCTTCAAACGCAGGCCGACAAGAAAGAGGGCAGATGCCGCGGCATCCGCCCTCTTTCAACTCGCCTGCTCCTCGCGCCCACAGCTGCAGCCGCAGGGATCGCGTCCCCGCGGAATCACTTCAGCTTGACACGATACACCTCGTGGCAGTCCGAGCAGCGGTCGTTGATCGACTTGAAGGCGACCTTGAGGCCATCGATATCCTTGATCTTGCCCTTGACGTCCGCGATGGCCTTGGACACCGGAGGCACCTTGGAGTCGAAATCGGCCTTGCTCTTCCAAACTTTCGGCGACGATCCGTAGGTCGCGTTTTTGACATCTTCCTTAGGATTCGTCGCAAACACTGTCGGGATCCTGGGCACGCTCGCTTCGAGGTCGGCGATCGCCGCATCCACCGCCGCCTGGTCGTAGGGGATATCGCCCTTCACCATCTTGCCGATCACATCGTACATGCTCTTCGCCTGCCCCCGCATCAGGTTGTCCTGCTCGACAGCGATCTTCTGATCGGCCATCACGGCGCCGGCGCCGAGCAGCAGACCTCCCACAACAACAACAATCCGTTTCATCGGTGAATTCTCCGTCCTGCGAGCGTTTCGAAGCAACGCCGTGACCCGCGCGCGCGAGTCACGGCTTCTCGATAGGAACCCGAGTGCGAGGTTTTATTCCCGCGCGGATTCCCGTTACAGATTATGGCGGCGCTGCGCCTCGCGGATCGCGATCCAGACCCGTTCCGGCGTGGCCGGCATGTCGATGTGGTCGATCTTGTACTCGCGATGCAGCCCCTCGACGATCGCGTTGACGACCGCCGGGCACGAGCCGATCGCGCCGGCCTCGCCCGCGCCCTTCACGCCCATTGGGTTGGTCGTGCAGGGCACGTTATGGGTCTCGAACACGAAGGACGGCCCGTCTGAGGCGCGCGGCAGCGCATAGTCCATGAAGGTGCCGGTGACGAGCTGACCGTCGGTCGGGCTGTACACCGCCTGCTCCATCAGCGCCTGCCCGATTCCCTGCATCGCGCCGCCATGAACCTGGCCGGCGAGCATCAGCGGATTGAGCGTGACGCCGAAATCGTCGACGATGACGTAGCTGACGATCTTGATGATGCCGGTGGCGGGATCGATCTCGACCTCGGCAAGATGCGTGCCGTTCGGATAGGTGCCGTCGGCGCTGGCGAAGGTCGCGTTCGCATTCATCTTCGACGTATCGCCGCCCGGGCGTTTGGCGAGATCGGCAAAGCTGATCGAGCGGTCGGTGCCGGCGATGCGGATGCGGCCGTCGGCGATCTCAAGGTCGCCGGCGCCGGCTTCCAGCGCCTGCGCCGCGAGCTCCTTCAGCTTGTTGCCGAGATCATGCGTCGCGCGCTGCACGCTGACGCCGCCGGACGGGATCGATGCCGAGCCGCCGGTGCCGAGGCCGGTCGCGATCTTGTCGGTATCGCCCTGCAGCACATGGACGCGCTCGGGCGGCACGCCGAACTGCTCGGCGACGATCTGCGCATAGGCGGTCTGGTGGCCCTGCCCGCTCGACTGCGTGCCGATCAGGACCGAGATATCGCCATTGGGATCGAGCGCCACATTGGCGGTCTCCTCGCCCATGGTGCCGCAGACCTCGACATAGCTCGCCATGCCGATGCCCCGCACCAGGCCGTCCTTCCTGGCGGCCTTGGCGCGCTTCGGAAACTCCTTCCAATTGGCAATCTCCATCGCACGCTTCATGTGCGCGACGAAGTCGCCGGAGTCGTAGACCTTGCCGGTCGCGGTCGTGTAGGGCAGCGACTTCGGCGGAATGAAATTCTTCCGCCGGATGGCGTCCGGCGTCATGCCGAGCTTGCGCGCGGCGGCATCGACCAGGCGCTCGATGACATAGGCGGCCTCCGGGCGGCCGGCGCCGCGATAGGCATCGACCGGCACCGTGTTGGTGAACACGGTGCGGACCCGGCAGTGGAAGGCCTGGATGTCATAGAGGCCGGGCAGCATGCCGGCGCCGCCATGCGGGATGTAAGGCGCGAAGGTCGAGAGATAGGCGCCCATGTCGCCCATCAGGTCGACATCCATGCCGAGGAATTTGCCGTCTTCGGCGAGCGCCATCTTCGCGGTGGTGAGATTGTCGCGGCCCTGCGCGTCGCCCATGAAATGGTCGGAGCGCTCGGCCGTCCATTTGATGCTCTTCTTGAGCTTGCGCGCGGCGACCGAGATCAGCGCATATTCGCGATAGGGAAACAGCTTGGTGCCGAAACCGCCGCCGACATCCGGGCAGATCACCCGCATGTTCTCCTTCGGCATCTTCAGAATCATGTCGCAGAGGATCTCGCGCAGGCGGTGGCTGCCCTGGCTGCCGATCGTCAGCGTCAGATGGTCCTTCTTGGCGTCGTATTCCGCGACCGCGGCGCGCGTCTCCATGAAATTTGTGATGACGCGCGGATTGACGATGGTGATCTCGGCCACCGCATGCGCCTTGGCGAACGCGTCCTCGGCGGCCTTCTTGTCGCCGATCGAGACGTCGAACAGCACATTGCCGGGCTTGTCCGGCCAGACCTGCGGCGCGTCCTTCTTCACCGCATTGACGAGGCCGACCGCCGCCGGCAGCGGCGTCCATTTGACGTCGATCGCCTCGATCGCGTCACGGGCATGATCGACGGTATCGGCGACCACAAAGGCCACCGCGTCGCCGACATGGCGCACCTCGTCCTTGGCGAGGATCGGATAAGGCGGTGCGGTGAACGGATCGGTTTCCAGATTGAACAGGCACGGCAGGCCGCCGAGCTCGGCGACGTCGGCCGCGGTCAGGATCAGCGCCACGCCGGGCATGCCGCGGGCCTTGCCGGCATCGATCGTATAGGTCGCGTGCGCATGCGGCGAACGCAGCATCAGCGCGTGCAATGCGGGAGACGGTGCAACGTCGTCGGTGTAGCGGCCCCTGCCGCGAATCAGAGCGTCGTCCTCCTTGCGCCGCACACTTTGTCCGACGCCGAATTTGATGGGAGCTGCCATCGTCTCTCCAATTGCCTTGGTTGTTTGCATGCATATTGGCGTGGTTGTCAGCGAAGCGCAAACCGCTTTCCGCCGCGCGCGGCGCTATCACACAGCCGCCTCCTATGCATTTGATTTGACAGGTAAAACTATACGCGGCGGAGCGCGAACAGCCAGCCGCGGCCGAACAGCGTGAGGATCGAGAGGGCGTAGACGAAGACGCCGACCGCAATCAGCAGCAGCAGGATCAGCTCGTCGCGAAAGATCTGCATCGGCGCGAACCACACCACCGCGAAATGCGAGGTCAGCCACAGCGCGACCGCGAGCAGCACGCCGCACAGCGCGAAGGTGCCGAACGAGCGGATCAGCGCGCGATCGAGCGCGAGGTAGCCGCGGCGCACGGCAAACATCAGCACCAGCAGCAGATTGACCCAGGCCCCGATCGCGGTCGCGAGCGCGAGCCCGACCTGCGCCAGCGTGCCGACCAGCGCGATCTTCAGCGCGACGTTGACCGCGACCCCGGTCAGCGCCGCTTTCACCGGCGTTGCGGTGTCCTTGCGGGCGTAGAAGGTCGCAACCGCGCTGCGGATCATCACGAAGGGAATGAGCCCCACCGCATAGGCCGCGAGCGTGGCGCCGGCACTTGCGGCATCGGCCTTCGAGAACGCGCCGCGGGCGAACATCGCGCGCATGATCGGATCGGCCACCGTCAGGAACGCCGCCACGAACGGCACCGAGAACAGCAGCGTGAAATCGAAGGCGCGGCGCTGCGCCGCCATCGCGCCGGCGTGATCGTCGGCGCTCAAGCGTCGCGACATCTCGGGCAGCAGCACGGTGCCGATCGCGATCCCGATCACGCCGATCGGCAATTGATTGAGGCGGTCGGCATAATAGAGCGCCGACAGCGCGCCCGCGGGCAGGAAGGTCGCGATGATGGTGTCGGCGAACAGCGCCACCTGCGTGCCCATCGAGCCCAGCGTCGCCGGCCCCAGCGCGCGGAAGAAGCCGCGGACGTCCTCGTCGAGCTTCAAGGGCGCGAACCGCGGCAGGCCGCCGTGGCGCGCCAGGTCGCCGGCGAGCAGGAAGAATTGCAGGAAGCCCGAGATCAGCACGCCCCAGGCCGCGGCGTGCCCCGCGCTCGGGAAGAACGCCGCGAGCGCCAGCGTCATCATCATGGCGAGGTTGAGGAAGATCGGCGCCGCGGCCGCGCTGGCGAAGCGATGCATCACATTGAGCATGCCGCCATAGAGCGTCACCAGCGTGATCAGCAGCAGATAGGGAAAGGTGATCCGCGTCAGCTCGATCGCGAGCTTGCGCTGCGCCGCGTCCTCGGTGAAGCCCGGCGCGAGGATGCTCATCGCCTGCGGCATGAACGCCATCGCCACCGCCAGCAGGATCACCTGCGAGGCGAACAGCAGCGTGAAGATGCGGTCGGCGAACAGCCGTGCCGACGCCTCACCGCGCTCGCCATGGACATGGGCATAGGCCGGCACGAAGGCGGCGTTGAAGGCGCCTTCGGCGAAGATCGCGCGGAAATGATTGGGCAGCCGCAGCGCCACGAAGAAGGCGTCGGCAATCGGCCCGGCGCCGAGGATCGCCGCGAGCATGATGTCGCGTGCGAACCCGGTCACCCGCGATAGCAGGGTATAGCCGCCGACGGTGAAGATGCGCCCAAGCATGCGCTGCTTCTAGCGCATGATTACGGTACGAAAAAGTTTCCTGTCAGGCCGTTAACGATTTAGGCATGATCCTGCCCGAAAACCGGAAGCCACTTTTCGGGATCATGCCTGTAGCGCGCTGCGCACAGCCTGGATGACGCGGTCCTGCGTCACCTCGTCGAGATAGGGGTGCATCGGCAGGGCGATGACGTCCTTCGACAGGCGCTCGCTGACCGGCAGGCCGCCGTCGGCAACCGGATAGTGGCTGTAGGCCGTCTGCTGGTGCACCGATTTGGGATAGTAGATCATGGTCGGGACGCCGTGCGCCTTCAGGGCCGCCGCGAAGGTGTCACGATCGATGCCGTCGGACAGGCGGATGGTGTACTGCGCCCACACCGAGGTACAGCCCGGCGCAAGGCGCGGCACCGCGACGAGGTTGCCGAGCGCGCGCGAATAGCGCTCCGCCACCTTGTTGCGCGCCGCGATCTCGTCGTCGAAAATCTTCAGCTTCTCGAGCAGGATCGCCGCCTGCATGGTGTCGAGCCGCGCCGTGAGGCCGAGCCGCACATTGTCGTACTTGTCCGAGCCCTGGCCGTGCACGCGGATGCTGCGCAGGGTGCGCGCGAGCTCCTCGTCGTCGGTGAAGATCGCGCCGCCGTCGCCGAAGCAGCCGAGCGGCTTGGCCGGAAAGAAGCTGGTCCCGGTGGCGAGTCCGAAGGTGCCGAGCTTGCGGTTCTTGTAGGTGGCGCCAAAGCCCTGCGCGGCATCGTCAAGTACGAAAAGCCCCTCGGCCTCGGCGACCGCGCCGATCGCGTCATGATCGGCGCTCTGGCCGAACAGGTCGACCGGGATCACGGCGACCGGCTTCAGCCCGCGCGCGCGCGCCGTCGCGATGCCGCGCTTCAGCGAGTTGACGTCGATGTTGAAGGTCTCCTCATCGACATCGACGAACACCGGCGTCGCGCCGGTCAGCGTCACGACCTCGCCGGTCGCGCAGAAGGTGAAGGTCGGGCACAGCACCGCGTCGCCCGGCCCGACATTCTTCGCCATCAGGACCATCAAGAGCGCGTCGGTGCCGCTCGCACAGCTGACCACATGCTTTGCGCCGCTATAGTCCGCCAGCGCCTTCTCCAGCGCGGTCACTTCGGGACCGTTGATGAACTGGCAATGGTCGAGCACGCGCGCGACCGCGTCATCGATCGACTTGCCGAGCCGCCGGCGCTGCGCGGCGATATCGATGAAGGGAATGGGCTCAAGCTGCATATGCTGGTTCATGGAAGCTCTTTGCACGTGTTGAATGAATGAAAATCAGCCGGCGATGCGGCGCGGCCCCTTGCGCATCGTCGAGGCGGCGGGCCTGGCGGGCGATTCCAGGCAGCGGATCGCGATCTCGAGGCTCGCCACGCCCTCGTCGCCGGACACTGCCGGCAGCTTGCCGCCGCGCACGGCATCGAGGAAGGCGATCAATTCGGCGCGCAGCGGCTCGTCGTGACCGACCGGCAGATGACGCATCGAATAGCTGCCGTCCGGCTTGAAGCCGAAACATTCGGTGACCTGACGCGTGAGCAGATCGCCCATCACATACTTGCCGCGGGTTGCGACCGTCACGTTGCGCGCCTTGAACGGCGTCAGCCAGTTGGTGTTGATGTGGGCGAGCACGCCGGAAGCGGTACGGAACTGCAGCAGCGCGATATCCTCGCGCTCGGCGACGGCGCTCGAAAGCTGCGGCTGCACCTCGACGATGTCGGACTCGGTGAACCAGCGGATCAGGTCGATGTCGTGCACGGCAAGATCGATCACGACGCCGACATTGGACATTCGCGGCGGGAACGGGCCGACCCGCGTGATGCCGATCGACAGGATGTCCTCGCCCGAGATCGCCTTCTTGATCGCGGCGACCGCCGGATTGAAACGCTCGACATGGCCGACCATCAGCGTGACGCCGGCCCGTTCGGCGGCCGCGACGATCTCGCGGCCCTCTTCGACCGTGGATGCGACCGGCTTCTCGACCAGGATGTGAATGTTGCGCGCGATGCAGGCGAGCGCGATCTCGTGATGCAGATGGGTGGGAGCTGCGATCGTCACCGCATCGATGCCCTCGGCGAACAGCTGATCGAGGCTTTCGAAGGCGCGGCAGCCAACCAGGTCGATGGCGCGCGTGCGATGTTCCGGCAGCGGATCGACGATGCCGATCAACAGCACCCCGGGCAGTCCGGCCAGCACGCGGGCATGGTTGCTGCCCATCACGCCGGCGCCGATCACGCCGACGCGCAATGCGCGGCCGATATCGGCCTTCGCGCCGGCTGCGGACATTTTTGCATTCATATCGTAGACCCCAAGTAACGTTCTGGCGGTTGTCCCGGCTTCTCAGGGAGCCATCCCAGCTCCGAGGGAATCAGCACCAAGGCCCCTCTGCCCGATCCGCGCCTTTGGCGCAAATCACGACCCGCTTCGTTGGCAGCCGCTATAGCACGGCGTCACAAATGTGGCGAATGCCAACGGCGAAATCCGGACACGTTTTGATTCAAAGAGTTACATCGCCCGCGACTCGATCTTGAGCGCGGCCCCGTTCGCCTCAGGTGCGCCGATAGTCATCCTCGATGCGGATGATGTCGTCCTCGCCGAGGTAGCTGCCGGTCTGCACCTCGATCAGCTCGAGCTGGATCTTGCCCGGGTTCTCCAGCCGGTGCACCGCGCCGATCGGGATGTAGATCGATTCGTTCTCGTGCACCGTCTTGATCAGCTCGTTGACGGTGACCTGCGCGGTGCCGCGCACCACGATCCAGTGCTCGGAGCGGTGATGGTGCTTCTGCAGCGACAGCCGTCCGCCCGGCTTGACGACGATGCGCTTGACCTGGTGGCGATCGCCATTATCGACCGACTGATAGGAGCCCCAGGGGCGATGCACCTTGATGTGATTCTCGGTCACCTCCGGCGCCGCCACTTTCAATTTCGCGACCAGCCGCTTCAGCCCGTTGGCGTCCTTCTGGCGTGACACCAGCACGGCGTCCTGGGTCGCGACCACGACGAGATCATCGACGCCTTCGAGCGCAACCAGCGCCCGGTCGGTCGAGACGTTGCAATTGCGGGAGTCCTCGAACACCGCAGTGCCGCGCGCAGCGTTGCCGAGGCTGTCCTTGTCCGACAGCTCCCAGACCTGACGCCACGAGCCGATGTCTGACCAGCCGCACGCCACCGGCACCACCGCGGCACGCGATGTCTTCTCCATGACCGCGTAATCGATCGAGATCGCCTTTGCCGCGCCGAAGGCCTGCGCATCGAGCTTGACGAAGCCGAGATCGCGCGCCGCCGACGCAACCGACTGCTCCACCGAGGCCACGCTGTCCGCATCGACATTGCGGTACTCGTCGAGCAGCACGCCGGCGCGGAACATGAAGTTGCCGCTGTTCCAGAGATAACCTGCATCGATATAGCCCGCCGCCGTCGCGGCATCCGGCTTCTCGACGAATTTCGCCACCGTGCGCACCTCGCCGGCGACCGCCTCACCCGGATTGATGTAGCCGTATTCGGTGGCCGGCCGCTCCGGCTTGACGCCGAATGTCACGATGCGGCCGGCGTCCGCGGCCACCAACCCGCCGCGGCACGCGGCAACGAAGGCCGCGGTGTCCCGCACCAGATGGTCGGCGGCCAGCGCCAGCACGATCGCTTCGCTGTCGCGGCTCTGCGCGAACGCCGCACCGGCCGCGATCGCCGGCCCCGAGTCGCGGCGCATCGGCTCCAGCAGCACGTCGGCCTCACGGCCGATCTCGGCCAGCTGCTCCAGCACCATGAAGCGATAGGCCTCGTTGGTGATCACGATCGGACGCTCGAACAGGCCGGCATCGGAGACCCGCAGCAGCGTCTCCTGGAAGGTCGAGCGGGCCCCGAACAGCGACAGGAACTGCTTCGGATGCACCTCGCGTGACGCCGGCCACAGCCGCGTGCCTGCGCCGCCGCACATGATCAGGGGAATAATTCGTCGATCCATCGATGCCTCAAGTCCTGTCGTGCAAAAGTCCTGCCGTATCCGCCTGCGGACGACACACCAAATCGGCCCGGGCCGTCGCAGCCGGCGGCCCTGTTGCCTCGGAAGCACTATCCAAGCAGTAGCACGCGCCCCCGCGCGTCTGGTCGGATTTTACCGGTAACGTAAATCCCCGGTGAGTGGCCGGCCGTCCCCCCGTTCCGGCCTCTTTAGCCACCCCTTCGCGCCTGCCGCAATAGGGACCAGTACGGGTATTGCCAGATCGGCGCGGAAACCATACCAAGGCGGCGAATTTGGGCGCGCGAAAGCGTTTTGCGCTGTTTTTGACACATTCTGAAACCTGGCAGCGCGAACGGAAATGCGCCGAATCCTGCTTTCGACCGTCAAGATCCTGATCTCGGCCGCGCTGCTCTATTTCTCGCTGCGCAAGGTCAATCTGTACGACCTTGCCTCCCGCATCCAGGTCGAGAGCCTGGGCTGGCTCGGCCTCGCGATCGCGGTCACGTTCCTGCAGATCTTTCTCGGCGTGTTGCGCTGGCGGGAGATCAGCGTGGAGTGCGGCGCCCCGCTGGAGACCGGTCAGGCCATGCGCTTCAACGTGATCGGCACCTTCTTCAACCAGACACTGCCGTCCTCGATCGGCGGCGACGCGGTCCGGCTTTGGCTGGTCGCGCGCGCCGGTGCGGGCTGGCGCGCAGCCACCTATTCGATCTTCGTCGATCGCGCGATCGGACTGATCGCCCTCGCCGTCGTCATCGCCGCCACCCTGCCCTGGAGCTATCGGCTGATTTCCGATTCCCACGGCTGGATGGCGTTGCTGCTCCTCGACCTCGCCGCACTCGCGGCCGGATTTGGCTTCCTGCTGATCGGCGTGTTGCCGTGGGCCTGGCTGAAGCAATGGTGGGCGACGCATCACATCCACGCCTGCGCTGTCATCGCGAACCGGGTGTTGTTCAGCCGCAAGCGCGGATTGAGGGTCGCAATTCTCTCGATCGCCATTCACGTGGTGACCGTCGTGATCGCCTGGTGCGTGGTGAAGTCGATCACGGCACCTGTCACCTTCGGCCAGATCTTCCAGTTGTTGCCGCCGGTGATGCTGATCACGATGATGCCGATCTCGATCGCGGGCTGGGGCGTACGCGAAGCCACAATGGCGCTGGCCTTCGGCTACGCCGGATTGATCGCCAATGAGGGCGTCAACGTCTCGCTGTTGTTCGGCGCGGTATCGTTCGTGGTTGGCGTGTTTGGCGGCCTGGTGTGGATCCTGAGCCCGGAAAAGGCCGCCAAGGGCACAGAACCGATCGAAGTCCCGGGATCGCAATCGCGAGTCCCGGGATCGCAATAGCCGGACCACAATGAGCGCTTTCGAAATCCTCCTGTCATTGATCGCAGCGGTCCTGGCTGCGTCGATCTCGGCTGTCCTGATCCAGGCGACGCGGCCGCTGCTGCTGCGTGTGGCGCTGGCGAAGCCGAATGCGCGCTCGTCGCACCGTATTCCGACGCCGCAGGGTGCCGGCATCGCGGTCACGGCGGCGACGCTGCTGGCGGGCGGGATCGTCATCGTCCTGGCCGGATCGCAGGACCTGACGATTCCGTTCATCGTCTTCGCGGCCTGCCTGTTCATTGCGGTGGTGGGCTTTGCCGACGACATCCGCTCGCTGCCCGTCGTCCCGCGGCTGTTGCTGCAGGCCGCCGCCGTTGCGGCCGTGGTGTTTTCCGCGCCTGATGGTCTCAGGCTGGTTCCGGCCAGCCCGGTCTGGCTCGAACGCGGCCTGCTGCTGATCGCCGGCCTCTGGTTCGTGAACCTCGTCAACTTCATGGACGGGCTCGACCTGATGACCGCGGCCGAGGCCGTGCCGATCACCGTGGCGATCGCCCTGCTCGGCAGCTTCGGCTATGTCCCCGCAGCTCCCGCGCTGGTCGCGGCGGCGCTGTGCGGCGCGCTGCTCGGCTTTGCGCCGTTCAACCGACCGGTCGCAAGGATATTCCTCGGCGATGTCGGCAGCCTGCCGATCGGCCTGCTGCTCGGCTGGTGCCTGCTCGAGCTCGCCCTGCATCGGCAGTTCGCCGCCGCGCTGCTGCTGCCGCTGTACTATTTGACGGATGCGACGGTCACGCTGTTTCGCCGCATGGCGCGGCGCGAGCCTTTCTGGGCCGCGCATCGCTCGCACTTCTACCAGCGCGCGACCGACAACGGGTTCACGGTGTGGCGCGTCGTCGGCGAGGTGTTTGCGCTGAACGCGGTGCTGGCGCTGCTCGCATTCGCCTCGGTCGCCCTCAATTCGCTCACCGCAGACATCGCGCTGCTGCTGGCCGGTGCGCTCGCCGTCGCCTGGCAGCTGCGGCGGTTCTCGCGACCGCTCTGATCGCCTCAGCTCAGCTATCCGTTTGGCGTAGCGCGCGCCGCAGCCCCTCGTCGAGGCTGATCGGCTGCTGCCATCCGGTGCCCGCGATCTTGGAAAGATCAAGTTCGAGCGAGGCGAACAGGCTGTCATAGGCTTCCTTGCGGCCGCTGATCCCGAGCGCCATCTTCAACAGCGGCGCCGGCAGCCAGAACAGACGCGGCGAGGTATCCGCCGCCCGGGCCAGGCGCTCGACGAATTCCCGCGTCGACACCTGCTCACGGTCAGCCACCAGGAACACGTCGAAATCGCTTCCCGGGTGCGACAACCGGTGCAAGATGAACGACGCGAGGTTTTCCGCCGACACGAACGCGCGGCGATTCTTCACATAGGCGAGCGGTAGCGGCATGCGATTGATCACGGCACGCTTGAGCAACGCGAAATTTCCCTTGGCGCCGGCGCCGTAGATCAGCGGCGGCCTGATGACGGTCACCCTCATGCCGCTGCCCGGCACAATTTCCTTCAAGCCAACCTCGGCGGCCGCCTTCGAGTTTCCGTAGAGGCCGCGCGGTGTCAGGACATCGTCCTCGCGAAACGGGGGACGCCCGTAATTGCTGCGCCCATGCACCAGGATCGTGCTGACGAAAATGAAATCGCGCACGCCGGCGGCGGCCGCGGAACGCGCCAGATGCAGCGTGCCCTCGATATTGACGTTGCGATAGAGCTCTATCGCCTGTTCGTCGGACTGCTGGTGAACGCGGGCCGCAAGATGAACCACCGCGTCCACGCCATCGAGCGCTGCGCTCCAATCGGTGACCGGGCTGAGCGAGCCGATCGTCACGTCGTTCGCATCCTGCGGCGCGGTTCGCACCGCGCGTCGCACCACCCAGCCGTTGCGCGCCAATACGGGCACCACATGGCGGCCGACAAAGCCGCTGGCGCCCGTCACCAGAACCGTCCGGCGACCATCATTCATACCGTCCGCTCCACATCGCGATTGGATAGCAGCTCCCGGATCAGCGCAGCATAGCTCGCCAGCGCCCGCTCGGGACTGAAGGTCCGCGCGGTCGCGACGGCGCGCTCGGCCATCGCGGCGTCGTGCGATCGCGACGCCAGGCGGATGGCATCGGCGAGTTGATCGGGCCTTCCCGGTGTGACGACCCAGCCCAGCCGGTTTTCGCTGACGGTGAGCGCGGCCTCGGCCTCGGGCTCGGAGACGAGAATGACGGGCCGGCCGGCCGCGAGCAGATTGTAGAACCGGCTCGGCACCGACACGCCGGCGACGTCCTTGCGATAGGGAATGAGCCAGACGTCCGCGCTGGAGAGCAGCGCATCGAGTTCGCTGTCCGCGACGCGGTCGACCAGCGTGACGTTGGCAAGCCGCGCGGTGGCCTGCAGCTCCTTGAGCCGCGCGAAGCCGATGCCCCATCCCGAGAGCAGGAAATGGATCTCGCCTTCGTCACGCAACAGCCGCGCGGCCTCGAACACGATGTCCGGATCGTGGGTGAAGCCGAGATTGCCGGACAGCCCGACGACGAAGCGGGCGGCGATGGCCTTGCGAAACGGATTGTCGGGGCTGACGGGACGGTCGCCGGGCGCGAGCGTGGCCCAGTTCGGGATGAACCTGATCTTGTCCTGAGTCATGCCGCCATATCGCAGCAGCAGCTTCTCGGCGTCGCGGCCGATCACGATGACAGCGTTCAGGGCTCGGAACATCAGCGCATTGATCGTGCGCATCGCCCGCGCGACCAGCGAGGACGGCCGCAGCAGCCCGGCCATCACGAGCACATCGGGAAACAGGTCGTGCAGGATCAGCGCCGACTTGGCCCCCTTCAACCTTGCCGCGGCGGCAACCGCATAGGGCAGCGCGAAGGGAGCGGTCACCGTCAGCGCCACATCGCCCCGCTTCAGGCGCGACAACAGCGCAAAGAAGATCCGGGCGGTGAACAGCGCCTCGGCCAGCGCGCGCTTGATCAGCGCCGCCTTTCCCGGCAGCCAGTTCCTGATCTCGACGACGGTGGGCCGCCCGGGCGCCGGTGCCCGCGCCGAGCCCGGCATCCCGGAGACCACCATCACCTCCGACTCCTGCGCGATCCGTTCGGCGATCGCAGACATGATCGCGGCGGTCGTGCTGTGGTCCGGCGGATAGTGCTGGCTGACGACCACGACTTTTCGAGAACTAGGCATCAATGGCTTTCGAAACGGTCCTGTCTCGGCGTCCGCAGAACGGCGCGGTCAGGCGGCATTCGATCCGAACTCGGGCACGGCGTCCTGAAGGACGGCGCGGATGGTCACACGGTCATCTCTCTCGATCGCATCCTCCAGCGCCGCAAGCCACTTGCGCAGCGTCGACATCGGAGGCTGGTTCGGCTTGGCCGCCATGACGCCGGCGACGCCGATTTCGAGCGTCGGCTCCTGGCTTGCGAACAGGATCTCGTTCAGCCGCTCGCCGGGACGGATGCCGCTGAACACGATCTCGACGTCGACGCCGGGTTGCAGACCCGACAGACGGATCATCCGCTCGGCGAGATCGACGATCTTCACCGGTTGCCCCATGTTCAGCACGTAGACCGAGACGTCGGGCCGCGCCGGCGTCACGGCGTGCGTCGCTGCGGTGATCACGAGATCGCAGGCCTCGCGGATCGTCATGAAGTAGCGAACCATGTCCGGATGGGTCACCGTGATCGGTCCGCCGGTCTCGATCTGCGCCTTGAATTTCGGCACCACCGATCCATTGGACGCCAGCACATTGCCGAACCGCACCGAGATCAGCCGCATGTGCGGCTTGCCCCTTGCCTCGGTCATCAGGTCATGGTCCAGCGCCTGACAATACATCTCGGCGAACCGCTTGGTCAGGCCCAGCATCGACACCGGCTCGATCGCCTTGTCGGTCGAGATCATCACCATCGCGCTGGCGCCCGCGGCATGCGCGGCGTCGGCCACGTTCACCGACCCGAAGATGTTGGTCTTGACGCCTTCGCTCCAGTCGCGCTCCAGGATCGGCACATGCTTGAGCGCCGCGGCATGGAATACGATGTCGGGCTTGAACTCGCTCATCAGCCGCGTGATGCGCTCGCGATCCCGGATATCGGCAATCCGGCCCTCGATCTCGGGACCGGAGTCGCGCGCGGACAACGCCTCGGTGACCGCATAGAGCGCCGGCTCCGAGTTCTCCACGACCAAGAGGCGCGCCGCGCCGAAGGTCGCGACCCGTTCGCAGATTTCGGCGCCGATCGAGCCGCCGCCGCCGGTCACGATGACCGACTTGCCCCGCACCAGCGTCTCGAGTCGCGCGTAGTCGATCTTCTGGCTCGGGCGCAGCAGCAGGTCCTCGACGGCGACGTTGGTCAGTCGCGGCGCGTCGCCGCCCTCCAGCGACGGCAGCCGACTGACCATCACACCGAGCCGCCGGGCGCGCATCAGCACGCTTTCCGGATGCGCTTCGGGTTCGAAGGCCGACGGTGTCATGACCACGCGCTTGATCGGCCGCTGGCGGGTCTCGAAATCCCGAATCACCGCCTCGATGTCGTCGACGCCGCCGACCACGGGAATGTTGCGGATCATCTGGCCGCGGTCCGCGTCCGACGGCGAGAGCACGCCGACCGGCCAGAGCCGCTTGATCGCGCCATTCTCGATGCCGCGCAGCACGACTTCGGCATCGGCCGTACGTCCGACCAGCAGCGCCGGCGCGGCATTGTCGGATCGGGCATGCAGGCGCGTGCGCGAGTAGCGGAAATAGCGGTAGCCGAGACGCAACGCGCTCAGCGCGAACACCTCGAGGAAGAAGAACAGGATGATCGTGACCCGGCCGAGGAACACCGGGCTTTGCGAATTCGTTCCGGTGAAGAAGTAGACGTAGTCCAGCACGACCAGTGCCAGCGTCAGCACAGCTGCAACCCGCAGAATATTCACCGCGTCCGGCAGCGAGGTGAAGCGCCATTTCGCCGTGGTCAGATTGGAGAAATAGCTGACGAAAACGCTGAAAAGCACGAACCAGGGCAGAATCAGCAGCAGATGCGGCAGTCGATCGGTAAGGAGGCTGCCCTCGAAACGCAGATAGAAGCTCCCCAGCAACGCAAACGTCGTCGCGAGCGCGTCATGCACCAAAATCAGGAAATTGCGCAGGGTGAATTGTGAAAGGCGCGTCATCTAATGGACGGGTTGCGGGCAACTGGGAGTTCGCGATGGGACATTGGCAGGCTGATAGCGTATCTGCAGAGCCCTTGCCAGCGATCATGGACGAGCAGGAGGTTCGGGTTCCATATCGGCCCCCAATTGCCCCTTCAACGCCATGCCGCCCGCAACTCCGACGCCCAGCACATACATCCAGCCCTCATGAAAGTCGAAGATGTGTGAATTAAACAACGAACTAGAAATATTCTGTACCACGACGAGAAGCCCGATCCAGTCGACGAGACCGTCGCCGCGGAACAGCAAAAGGTGCAGGAGCCACATCGCGTACAGTATCGCTACACCCACAATGCCCCACTGCACGGCGACGTTCAACGTTTGATTGTGGGGGTTTCCGATCACTTCGCCGGAAGCCTGGGTCACACCACCCTTCGCGACGCGCTCGAACAGGCCCCGCGTCGCGCCGGTGCCGTGGCCGATGACCGGAGCCTCGGCGAAGAAGCCGAGCGACTTGCGCCAGAATTCGAGCCGCAAGCCGAGCGAGGTCGGCTCGTTGCGCTGCATGTAGAGCTTGTAGTCGCGCTCGAATGACTCCGCCGTCGAGCGCAATTGCGGCGAGCCATACCACGCCACCACGGCTAACGCGGCGGCCGCGCAAAGGATCAGGACGATGCTGCGCCAACGCAGATGGAGCAGCGCAAACACCGCGAACATGATTGGAACCGTCACCAATGCAGTGCGCGACACCACGACCATCGCCATGTTGGCGAACAGGCTGAGCGCAATCGCGATCAGCAACATGGCCGGCAGGATGCGCTTGGTCCGCAGCAGCATCACGATCGGATAGGCCAGCGCGACCGCGCACAGCGTGAATTCCTGGCTCTGGTCGATGTAGTTCTTGACGAAGACGCCCTGCTCGCCAGGTGCGGGCGCCCTCAGCGCGAGGTGCGGATAGGCAAGCACCAGCCAGGACATCAGCATCAACAGCGTGCAAGAGACCAGGAAGGCGACAAACACCCAGGTCCCGCGGGCCGAGCGCTGGAAATGATAGAGCAGGACCGGAAGCACCAGGAGCTTTGCGGTCGGCCCGACCGCGTAGAACCGCGCGCCCCAGGCCGCGTCCGACCAGAGCGTGCCGACAAGCGCGAGGCAAAACAACGCGACCGGCGCCAGGCAGATCGGCCGCTTCAGCAGCGCCCAGAACGCCTTCAGATCGACCGTCGGCGCAATCGCGATCAGCAGCACCACGCCGAAGATGCCGACCAGCGAGGTCGACCACGGCAGCGACAGCGCAATCAGGACCGCGACCACATCGGTCGCGGTCTGCCAGCGCGCCGGATCGCGCCAGGCCGGACACGCCGCGGCGCCTGCCGGGGATGCCATGCTTGCGCTCACGCCTTGCCCTCACGGGCCCGCGCAACCAGCGACGTCGTGCTGTGGCCGGCCAGGATCTCGACCAGCACCACCTCGCCGCCGGCGGCTTCGACGATCTCGTGGCCGACCACCTGCTCGCGGGTATAGTCGCCGCCCTTGACCAGCACGCTCGGCCGCACCTGCGTGATCAGATTGATCGGCGTGTCCTCCTCGAAGATCGCGACGAGGTCGACGGCTTCCAGCGCCGCCAGCACCTCGGCGCGGGCGCGCTCGTCCTGCACCGGACGTCCCTCGCCCTTCAGCCGCTTCACCGAAGCGTCGCTGTTCAACCCGACGACCAGGCGGTCACAGGCGCCGCGCGCGGCGGTCAGCACCTTGACGTGGCCGGGATGCAGGATGTCGAAGCAGCCATTGGTGAAGCCGATGCGCAGATCCTGCCTGCGCCACTCCTCGAGATGTGCATCGATGTCGCCGCCGGCCGGGACGATCTTCTCCTCGGCCGCCAGCGAAGCGTGCGGCAGGATCCTTCGGCGCAATTCGGCGGACTTGACGATCGCGGTACCGGTCTTGCCGACCGCAACCGCCGCCGCCGCGCTCGCGATCCGCAGCGCGCCTTCCCAATCGGCGCCACCCGCCAGCGCCAGCGCCAGCGCCGCGGCAACGGTATCGCCGGCGCCGGACACGTCGCGCACCTTGACCGGCAGCGCCGGCACGTGGATCGACTCGCCGCCCCGCGTCACCAGCGTCATGCCGCGCTCGCCCTGCGTCACCAGCATCGCCTCGCAATCCGCGAGATGCATCGCATCGGGCGCGGCCTGCGCGATGCTGTCGTGGCTGTCGGCGCGGCTGCGGGTCGCCTCGGCGAATTCCTTGCGGTTCGGCGTCAGCACGGTCGCGCCGCGATAGATCGCGAGATTGGCGCTCTTGGGGTCGACGATGACGCGCCTTTGCGCCTGGCGCGCCGCGTCGATCACGTTGCGGATCACGCGCGCGGTGAGCACGCCCTTGGCGTAGTCCGACAGCAGCACGATGTCGGCCCGCGCAAGACGCGGCAGGATCGCGTCGATCAGCTGCTGCTCGATGACCGGCGCGGCCGGCGCGGCGAGCTCCCAGTCGGAGCGCAGCATGTGAGTCGAGAATTGTTCGGAGACGAAGCGCACCTTGCGCGTGGTCGGACGCGCGGCGTCGCGCACCAGCACGGTCTCGATAGCGGCCTCCTTCGCCAGCGCCTCGGCCAGCACCGTGCCGGCGGCGTCCTCGCCGATCAGGCCGACGAAGATGCAGCGCCCGCCAAGCGCGGCGATGTTGCGCGCGACGTTGCCGGCGCCGCCGATATTGGTCTCGCTGCGCCTGACCGTGATCACCGGCGCCGGCGCCTCCGGCGAGATTCGCGACACCTCGCCATAGACGAACTCGTCGAGCATGAGGTCGCCGACGCAGAGCACGGTCTGGCCGGACATTGCACGCGAGATCGCTTCAAAATCGAACATCAGTCACCGTCATCCGCACTAGCGATAGCGATCCGCGCGATCGAGAAAGCCCGTCACATAGGCCCCGACTGCGTCTTCCAGGCGGGTGAAACCGCCATTGTATCCGGCGCGCCCGAGACGATCGACGACGCTCTGGGTGAAGTACTGGTAGCTGCCGCGAATCTGCTCGGGCATGTCGACATACTGGATGTTCGGCTCCAGCCCGAGCGCGCCATACGCCGAGACGATCAGGTCCTTGAAGCTGCGCGCCTTGCCGGTACCGACATTGAACAGCCCGGAGACACGCGGCGTCGCGATCAGCCACATCATCACCCGCACGACGTCGTCGACATAGATGAAGTCGCGGCGCTGATCGCCGTCGGCGATGCCTTCGCGATGCGACTTGAACAGCTGCACGACGCGGCCCGCCTTGATGTCGTCGAAGCGGCGCGCCAGCACGCTCATCATCGGGCCCTTGTGGTATTCATTGGGGCCGAACACGTTGAAGAATTTCAGCCCGGCCCATTGCGGCGGCAGGCGCTCGCCCTTCGCCACGCGCTCGGCGACCGCAAGGTCGAACAGGTTCTTGCTCCAGCCGTACAGGTTCATCGGCCGCAGGCGCTTCAACGCCTCGACCGACGCGTCGTCGTCGAACCCCCGTTCGCCGTCGCCATAGGTCGCGGCCGAGGAGGCATAGATGAACGGCGTGGCATTTGCCGTGCACCAGTCGAGCAGCCGCATCGAGAGACGGAAATTGGTCTCGATCACCAGATCGCCGTCGGTTGCCGTGGTCTCGGAGATGGCGCCGAGATGGATCACGGCGGTGAGCCGCCGCCCTTTCAGCCAGTCGCCAAGCTCGGCCGGCGGAACGACATCGGCAAGCTGGCGCTTGGCCAGGTTCCGCCACTTGCCGTCCTGCCCAAGCAGATCGCAGACCGCGACGTCGCTGCGCCCGGCGTCGTTCAACGCGGCCACGACGTTCGATCCGATAAAACCGGCGCCCCCGGTTACCAGAAACATGATGAAATCCCGCCAGATTCCTTTGCAGCCGTCAGCTTTGCCCCACTCCCGCGTCGCAGGCAACGACGGCTTTACCTCTCATCGCGAACCGGTTACCGACTTGGCCGCGCCCGATCGGCCCTGGCCTATTTAGAAATGAATATTGATTCAATATCTGATATCGAAACACAGGACACCGAGGATACCAGACCTATCCTCGTCGTGCCCTATGTTTGGATCGGCGATTTCGTGCGCGGGCACACCGTGGTCAGGGTGCTCCGCAAGCGCTGGCCGAACCGGCCGATCGACCTTCTGACATCCCGGCTTTGCGCCCCTTTGGTCGATTATATGCCCGATGTTCGCGCCGGGATCGTGTTCGACCTGCCGCGCAGCCGGCTGGCGCTGGCCCAGCAGCAGGCGCTCGCGGCCGAGCTTCGCAGCCGGAACTACGCCACCGCGCTGGTGCTGCCGCGGACCTGGAAGGCCGCCCTCGCGCCGGCGCTGGCGGGCATCCCGGAACGGGTCGGCTTCTTTGGCGAGGTGCGGTTCGGCCTCATCAACGCGATGCGATGGGGCGAAAAGCGGCAGCCGCGCTTCATCGACAAGAACGCGATCCTGGCGCTGCCTGACGGCGCCGCCCGCCCGCCGGAATGGCCGGCGCCGCAGCTCCGGGTTCCCGCGGACGACATCGAACGCTGGCGGCAGGGTAGCGGCCTCGGCCGCGGTCCCGCCATCGCACTCGGCCCCGGCTCGGTCGGCGCCTCGAAACGCTGGACCTATTATCCGCAAGCCGCGCGGCTGTTCGCCGAACATGGCTTCGACGTCTGGGTGGTCGGCGGCCCCGGCGAGAAGGCGCTGGCGCAGGAGATTTCGGCGGTCGGCGGCGCGCGGGTCCGCGACCTCACCGGCACTGATCTGCGCAACGGCATCCTTGCGATGGCCGCGGCCAGCGTCGCTGTGACCAACGACTCCGGGCTGATGCACATCGCCGCCGCAATCGGCACGCCGACCATGGGCATCTTCGGCCCGACCGATCCTTATCTCTGGGCGCCCCTCAACGGCCTCGCCGCGACGGTGCTGCAGACCAAAAGCAAGTTGTCGTGCCAGCCGTGCCAGCGCACGGTCTGCACCATGAACGACCATCGCTGCATGCGCGACATCGCGCCCGAAGAGGTCGTGGAGATTGCGCAGCGGGTGCTGGCTCAGGTCAGCGCGCGATAGGCCTTGGCGATCGCGTTCGCCTCGGCATCGAGGCTGAACTTATCCACAACTCGTTGGCGCGCCCGCGCCCCCATCGCCGCGGCCGCTGCCGGATCGCGCATCATCGGCTCCAGCGCGGCCACAAGCGCGTCGGCGTCGCCGGGCGACGTCAGCACGCCGGTGACGCCGTCCTCGACCACGAACTCGGCCGCGCCCGCGCGCGCCGCCACCAGCGCCGCGCCCGCCGACATCGCCTCGATCAGGGTCAGGCCGAAACCTTCATTGCGCGAGGTGAAGGCGTAGATCGTCAGCCGCTGGTACCAGCGCACGACATCCTCGATCGGCAGTTCGCCTGTGATGATGATGCGCGATTGCAGGCCGGCTGCCTCGATCTTCCGCTTCAGCTCATTGGCAAAGGCCAACTGCTCCGGCACCACGGCGCCGACGATGACGGCGGTGAAATCGGGATAGCGCGGCAGCAGCCTGCACATCGCCTCGACGAAGACGTCGCTGCCCTTCTGCGCGCGCACACGCCCGAAGCAGCCGATCGCATAGCGCCCCGGCAGACCGCTCTCGGCGAAGGCGCTCGCGCGATCGGCGGGCGGCGCATAACGATCGGTGTCGACGCCGTGCATCACCACCGTCGCGTCGCGCTTCAAATAGGAGGCCGACAGCGGGCTGGTGGCGATGATCGCATCCATGTTGCGGATCAGCCAGCGCGTCAGCCAGGTGTGATGGCGCTGCGCGGCCGAGGTGAAGATCAGTTTCAGCGGCCAGCCAAGCGCGCGCAGCACGAGCCCGACGATCATCTCGTCGTTGCGCCGCGCATGCCAGATCAGCGGCGACGTGCGCCGCCACAGGTGCAGGAGATCGGCAAATCCGATCGCGTCGATGCCGTCGGGCCGATGCGAGCCGAGCCAGCCTGCGCGAAGCATTTTGGCGAGCTTCGGCGCGACCATGCGGTTGGTCGCGGTGACACCCGAATAGCGTCGGTGCAGATTGGGCACGATGAGCTCGAGCTCGCCGGCAGGTGTGTTCTCGATCGGCACGCAAGTCTCCGTTTCGTGCCAGTTCCTATACGCAACATTAAGCATAGTGGCCAGTTCGGCCGCGGCGAAACCCCCTCTTCACCGCACTCCCGCTAGCATCGTCAGTTAAGAATATCGGGAGAGCTCTATCCATGACCGTGCTCGTGACCGGCGGCGCCGGCTATATCGGAAGTCACATGGTTCATGCGCTGGTCGATGCCGGCGAGAGCGTCGTCGTGATCGACAACCTTTCCACCGGCTTCTCCGCGTTCCTGCCCGAAGGCGTGCCGCTGTTCATTGGCGACGCCGGCGACGAGAACCTCGTCGAAGGCGTGATCGTCCAGCACGGCATCGACAGCATCATCCATTTCGCGGGCTCCGTCGTGGTGCCGGACTCGATGCGCGATCCGCTCGGCTACTACCGCAACAACACCATGACGACGCGCAGCCTGCTCAACGCGGCCGTGAAGGGCGGCGTCAGCCGCTTCATCTTCTCCTCGACCGCGGCCGTCTACGGCAACCCGGACCAGGTGCCGGTGCCGGAGATCGCACCGACCCGTCCGCTGTCGCCCTACGGCTCGTCGAAGCTGATGACCGAGATCATGCTGCACGACGTCGCGTCCGCTCATGGCATGAGCCACGTCGTGCTGCGCTACTTCAACGTCGCCGGCGCCGACCCGAAGGGCCGCGTCGGCCTTGCCACCATCGGCGCCACCCATCTGCTCAAGATCGCGGTCGAGGCCGCGACCGGCCAGCGCGCCAAGATCGACGTGTTCGGCACCGACTATCCGACCCAGGACGGCAGTTGCATCAGGGATTTCATCCATGTCAGCGACCTGGTCGAGGCGCATCGCGCGGCGCTGTCCTATCTGCGCGCCGGCGGGCAATCGGTGACGCTGAATTGCGGTTATGGCCGCGGCTATTCCGTGCTCGAGACGATCGAGGCGGTGCGCCGGGTCTCGATGCGCAATTTCGCGGTCGCCTACGCCGCGCGCCGGCCCGGCGACATCATGACCATGGTGGCCGACACGACAAGGATCCGCTCGCTGCTCGACTGGACCCCGCGTTACGACGATCTCGAGACCATCGCGAGCCACGCACTGGCCTGGGAGGAGAAGCTGTTCCGGGAGCGCGCAGGCTCCGCGCGACAGGCGGAATCGGCCTAAAAAACAAACCGTTATCAAGCAGTTATTGTGCTTGAAAAAGCCCCGCCAAGCGGGCAAGGAGGTCCCGCAACCCTGACGGCCGGCGCTGCCCGCCGTCAATGGAACGCGGATGGCCCAGTTTCCAAAGAAAATTACCGACGATCCCTATGGCGCGGCGATCCTGATTCGCCGCCTGGTCACGGAACAAGGGATTACCTATTGGCGCCGCTATCTGACGGCGTTCGCCCTGATGGCCGTTGCGGCCGGCTCGACGGCCGGCGCCACCTACGTGCTCGGCCAGGTGATCAACCAGGCCTATGTCGACAAGAACATCCCCGGCATCGCGATGTTCGCCGGGATCACGGTGGTGCTGCTGTTCATCAAGGGCGTGGCGACCTACGGCCACATGGTGATCCTGAACAAGATCTCCAACGCCATCCTCGCCAGCAACCAGCGGCAACTCTTCGCCAAGCTGATGAGCGAGAGCATCGGCTTTTTCTCGCAGCGGCACTCGTCGGAATTCCTGGCGCGGCTGACCGCCGGCGCCAAGTCGATCACCGACGTGCTCAACATGCTGGTCAATGCGATCGGCCGCGACTTCCTGATGTTGATCAGCATGGTCGCCGTCATGGTCTGGCAGGACCCGCTGATGTCGTTCATCGGGCTCGTGGCGGTGCCGCCGGCGATGCTGATGCTGCGCAGGCTGGTGAAACGGATCAAGGGGCTCGCCTACAACCAGTTCACCGGCACCGCCGACATCATGGAGACGATGCAGGAATCGCTGCAGGGCATCCGCACCGTGAAGGCGTTCACGCTGGAAGGCACCATGCAGCAGCGGATCGACGAGCACATCGCAACCGTCGAGAGCAATGCCAACAAGATGGCGCGCGTCGCCAACCGTTCCAATCCGCTGATGGAGATGCTCGGCGGCTTCGCGGTCGCCGGCTGCCTGATGTATGGCGGCTACAGCGTGGTGGCGCTCGGTTCCACGCCGGGCCAGTTCTTCACGTTCCTGACCGCCTTCCTGATGGCGACCGAGCCGGCCAAGCGGCTGGCGCGGCTCAATATCGACCTCAACAGCCAGCTGGTCGGCGCGCGGATGCTGCTCGAGGTGGTCGACAGCCCGGCGAGCGAACAGACCGATGACGACAAGCCGGCGCTGAAACTCTCCGACGCGCGGATCGAGCTGCGCGACGTCAGCTTCGCCTATCGGCCGGGCGAGCCGGTGCTGAACCGCATGAGCTTCGTCGCCGAGCCCGGCAAGGTGACCGCGCTGGTCGGCCCCTCCGGCGGCGGCAAATCGACCGTGCTGGCCTTGCTGCTGCGCTTCTACGAGACGCGCGAGGGCGACATCGTGATCGACGGACAATCGATCTCGTCGGTGTCGCGCAAGTCGCTGCGGCAGCAGACCGCCTATGTCGGACAGGACGTCTATCTGTTCCGCGATACCATCCGTGCCAACATCGCCTTCGGCAAGCAGGGCGCCACCGAGCAGGAGATCGTCGACGCCGCCAAGGCCGCCTGCGCGCACGACTTCATCATGAGCTTCCCGCTCGGCTATGACACGCCGGTCGGCGAGCACGGCACCCAACTGTCCGGCGGGCAGCGCCAGCGCATCGCGGTCGCCCGCGCGCTGATCAAGAACGCGCCGATCATCCTGCTCGACGAGGCCACCGCCGCGCTCGACTCGGAGTCCGAGAAGCAGGTGCAGGAAGCGATCGAGCATCTCTGCCAGGGCCGCACCACGATCGTGATCGCGCACCGCCTGCACACCATCATGCATGCCGATGCGATCCTGGTGGTCGAGGGCGGCGAGATCGTCGAGCGCGGTCGGCACGAGGAGTTGCTGCGCCGCGGCGGCCGCTACGCCTCGTTCTTCCGCCTGCAGCACCACCATGACCCGTCACCGCTGGCGCTGGCGCCGATCAGCGCCACCGGCTAGGGCCTGTCATCCCCTCCGGGCAATGCCTGCGCGCAGCACGCGCAGGACATTGCCGCCCATGACCTTGCGGATGTCGTCCTCCGAGAACCCGCGCGACATCAGCGCCTGGGTCACGGCGACGATCTCGCTGGCATCGAAGCCCGTCGTGGTCGAGCCGTCGAAATCCGAGCCGAGGCCGACATGGTCGATCCCGACCAGGTCGCGGACATACGCGATCGCCCTCGCGACGTCCTTCGGATCGAGTGAGCAGACCGCGCCTTGCCAGAACCCGATGCCGACCACGCCGCCGGTCCGCTCGACACCCCGGACTTCGTCGTCGGTGAGGTTGCGGTTGACCTTGCAGGTCGCCTGAACGCCGCCATGGCTCGAGACCACCGGGCGCGTCGCCATCGCCAGCACCTCGGCGACCGCCGCGTGGCTCGCATGCGCGAGGTCGACGATCATGCCCATCGCCTCCATCCGCTGCACCACCTGCCGGCCGAGCGGCGTCAGTCCGCCCTTTGCGACGCCGTGCATCGAGCCCGCGACATCATTGTCGAAGAAGTGCGCGAGACCGGCCATTCTGAATCCGGCGGCATAGAGCACGTCGAGATTGGCGATGTTGCCCTCGATGTCCTGCAAACCCTCGATCGAGAGCATGCCGCCGACCACCGTCGCGCCGCTCTTGCGGTCGGCGAGCAGGCGGTCGAGGTCGGCCGGCGTTGCGATCAGGCGCAGCCGTCCGGCGGACAGTTCGGCGAAGCTGTGCAATTTCTCGGCATGCCACAGCGAGCGCTGCAGCAACGAGAACCACGTCCGCGGCGGCTGCAGATCGATGATGGCGAGGTTCGTGATGGTGTCGGTATCGGCGCCGTTGGCATCATAGTTCTGGCCCTTGGGCGACTTGGTGACCGACGAGAACACCTGCAGCGCGTAGTGTCCCTCGATCAGGCGCGGCAGGTCGATATGGCCGCGATCGGATCGCGCGATCAGGTCACGCTTCCACAGCAGGCTGTCCGCATGCATGTCCGCTACGTCGAGCGTCGCCTGCAGGGCCGTTGCGCCGGGCGTGATGTCCAGCGCCACGCGCTGGACCCTGTTCTGCGCCTGGTCGATCCGCTCCGGGGCGACCGTGAAAAAGCGAACCGCGGCGGCGATCAGGACCACGGCGACCAGCACCAGGCCGATCGAAAGCCATTTCCTCATGGGCACCACCGCCTTTGTCGACCAAAGGCGGCCGCGCTCGGCGGAAAGCTGGCCTCACCTCTGCGCCGGATGCAGCCGCGGCCACTAGCCCTGAGCGGCGTAAGCGCGTAAATACCGCCCGCGCTCCCTCCTTCAACCCTCCGGGACCCGTTCATGAACGCCGCATCCACCGTCATTCCGCTTCCCCCGCAGCCCTCGCTTCCCGTCGTCGGCGAATCCGGCACCTATCCGGTCCGCCGCATCTGGTGCGTTGGCCGCAACTATCTCGAGCATATCAGGGAGATGGGCAATGACGAGCGCGCGCCGCCGTTCTTCTTCGGCAAGCATGCCGACATGCTGGTGCCCGATGGCGCGACCATCCCCTATCCACCGCTGACCAAGGACCTGCATCACGAGGTCGAGCTGGTGGTGGCGATGAAGAGCGGCGGGCTGAACATTCCCGCCGACAAGGCGCTCGAGCATGTCTACGGCTACGCCGTCGGCATCGATCTGACCCGCCGCGACCTGCAGATCGCCTCGCGCAAGAAGGAGCGGCCCTGGGAGATCGGCAAGTCGTTCGACTATTCCGCGCCCTGCTCGGCGATCCAGCCGGCCGCGAAGATCGGCCACCCGACCGCGGGCAAGATCTGGCTCACCGTCAACGGCAAGGAAGCCCAGAAGGGCGACCTCACCGAGCTGATCTGGAACGTGCCTGAAATCATCTGGCAGCTCTCGCAGCAGGTGAAGCTCGCCGCCGGCGACATCATCATGACCGGCACGCCCGCCGGCGTCTCGCAGCTGCAGGTGGGCGACAAGCTCGAATGCGGCGTCGACGGCGTCGGCAAGCTCGCTGTGACGATCGGCAAACCGGAATAACCGCCTCGGGAGACGAGGCAAGGCCCAAAGCCCCCGGACCTCAGGTCCGGGGCTTTTTGCTGTGCGCGGTCAGCGCATCGTGCCGGGCATGCAGGGCGGCTCGGTGAAGGGAGCGGTCGCAAACGATCCAACCTTCGGCGCGCGCACGCAATCGGTGGTCTTGCTGCTGACCGTCGTTGTCGTCATCGAAGCATTGGCGCGCCGCACCGCAGCGTTGTTGCCGGCGGCGGACGCCTGCGTCGAACAGGCGGCTGCCGCAACCAGCGCAAGCGCTGCGAGGGTCAATTTGGTCATGGGATTTCTCCGTACGGTGGATGAAGCCGACCTAGCTCGGCTCCTGTGATCAGGACCGCGCGCGCCCGGAAATTATTTCATCACGCGCGATCACCGCGCCGCGAGCGCCCGATCACATCAGATGGAGCGGGGAATACCGGAGCGACCGGGGCACTCCATGTCATCAAGGCCGCGCGCAAACGCGGCGATGACGGCATGGAGATTTTCATGATCGATCTTCGACGACCCGGCGTACGGCTTGGCTTGGCTGCGATTATGTCCGCGGCAATGGCGACCGCTTGCTTCGCACAGGCGGCGGTCCGGCAGCCCCGCGCCTATGCGTCAAACGAAACCGCGAGCAGGCCGTGGTCGGCGCCGGTCGGCCATCGCCAGCCGCGCGCCGCCGATATTCCGGCGACGACATCGACATCGCAGCAAGTCATCGATCAGGAGGACGCGCTTGTCGACCGCAAGATCAAAGGCATTTGCCGCGGCTGCTAGAGCATGATCCGGAAAAGTTGCGAAGCGGTCTCCCGAGGACCATGCTCAAAGACAAAGAGCCACACCTCGGTCTCGCCGGCGGCGGATCTTACTGCCGTTCGGCGATCTGCGACGTGGCCGGGCCGAAATGCGTCTTCTCGTACTCGAGCCACAGCTCGAGCAGCGCCATGAACGCCACCACCGCGCCGGCGGCGATGGCAAAATGCATCGCGCGGGTATGTGCGAAGCCGAGCAGCCAGGGCGAGACGATCAGCCAGCAGCCGACGACCAGGTTGATCCATTCTTCCCAGATCGAGAACGCGACGATCGCCGCCAGCGACATGATCGCGATCGCCGCGCCGCTGATCCTGAGATCGATCGCTGCGGTCGGGTTGACCTGCACGAACAGCCACGGCGCGGCGAGCAGGAAGATCGCTGCGACGAGGTTATAGAGATCGAGCGCCGATTCTTTTCGCCACTTCATCATCGATTGCTCCCTTGCTGCTCAAACCCGCTGCTGATGCGCCTCGGGCGCATTGATGTCTCTGCCCGTGTAGTCGGTCATCATCGCGGTCGCGACCAGCGTGATGATTGCGCAAGCCGCGATATAGGCCGCGATCGCGATCGCCGAATGGAACGTGCCGAACAGCCAGGTCGCGATCAGCGGTGCCGGACCGCCGGCGATCACGGAAGCAAGCTGATAGCCGAGCGAGGCGCCGCTGTAGCGCAGGCGACCAGTAAAGCTCTCTGCGATCAGGGCCGCCTGCGGGCCGTACTGCATGTCGTGCGGAATCAGCGACAGGAAGATCGCGAGGAAGATGATCGTTTCCGATCCGGTGTTAAGCATCGCGAAATAGATGAAGCCGAACACGCCGGTCACGGCAGCGCCGATCATGTACATGTTCTTGCGGCCGATCTGATCGGAGATGTGCCCGCACAGCGGGATCGAGACGAACGACAGCACCGAGGCCGCGAGCACCGCGGTCAGCAGGAAGTCGCGCGAGACGTGCAGCGTTCCGACGCCGTAGGAGAACACGAAGGCGGTGAAGATGTAGAACGGCGCCTGCTCGGACATCCGCGCGAAGGCGGACAGCAGGATCTCCTTCGGATGGTCGCGGATCACCGTCAGCATCGGCGTGCGGTCGAGCTGACGTTCGGCCAGCAGCTTGCTGAACACAGGCGTTTCCAGAATGCCGAGTCGGATGTAGAGGCCGACGCCGACCAGGACGATGCTGAGCGCGAACGGAACGCGCCAGCCCCACGCCAGGAACTGGTCGCCCGACATCTGGCTGAAAGCCAGCACGGCAAGATTGGCGAGGAACAGCCCGCAGGGCACGCCGAATTGCGGCCACGACGCGATCAGGCCGCGGGAACGATCGTTGCGCGCCCATTCCATCGACATCAGCACCGAGCCGCCCCATTCGCCGCCGACGCCGACGCCCTGGATGAAGCGCAGCACGGTCAGGATCACCGCGCCCCAGATGCCGATGCTGGAATAGGTCGGCACCAATGCGACCGCAGCGGTCGCCAGGCCCATCAACAGCAGCGTCGCGATCAGCGTCGACTTGCGGCCGATGCGGTCGCCATAGTGCCCGAAGATCGCAGCCCCGATCGGCCGCGCGACGAAGCCGACCGCATAGATGGCGAAGGCCTCGAGCGTGCCGACCCAGGGATCGGAATGCGGAAAGAACAGTTTCGCGAAAACCAGGCCGGTGACAGTGCTGTAGAGGAAGAAGTCATACCACTCGATCGCGGTCCCGACGGTGGAGGCGATCACCGCGCGGCGCAGCTGGACCTGATGCTCGGACGGCGTGAGCTGGTTAGCGTCGAGGCCGGGGGTTGGACGAAGCGTTGGGCCAAATGTTGCCATGGGGGTGTCTCCCTCGCAGGCCCCCGGACGGATATTGACGGTGGTTCGTTTGAGTACGAACGATAACGCGCCCGGGAAAGTTCCACCGGAACGGACCGTCGAGGCTTGAACTTTAGTCGGCCTTCAGTCGGCCATGGCGAGCGACAGGTCGCAACGCGCCGAACGCGTCGTCCGCCACGGCTCGCCCACCGAGTGGCGGACCATGCTTCGCACATGGCTGCCGGATGCGCCCGGCAGCCGCCGGGCGGCTCCGTCAATCTGCCGCGCTTCGTCTCATGACAGGCCGAGGGCCCGCCCGTCGCTGCGCGGATCGTGCGCCCCGGTGATGCTTCCGTCGGCGTCGATCCGGATCGCACCCGGATGTCCCGCGAGCGGGCTCTGGGCCGGTATCGGACTGATTTCGTGGCCTCGCCCGGCGAGCGCCTTGAAGACCTCTTCACCGGCATCCTTCTCCAGCTTCAGGCTGTCGCGCGCATCGGAGAACGTCTTGCCGAGCAGGAAGCGCGGTCGCGACAGCGCGGTGAGCGGATCCATGTTGTAGTCGATCAGCCTGGTCAGCACCGCTGCGAGCGTCTGCGGCTGGCCGTCGGCTCCCTGCGTGCCGTACAGCAGACGCGGCCGTCCGCTCTTGAGATAGATTCCCGGATTGAGCGTGTGGAACGGCCGCTTGCCCGGCTTGAGGCAGTTGGGGCTGGCCGGGTCGAGGTTGAACGACGCACCGCGGTTGTGCCAGATGATGCCGGTGTCGCCGGCCACCATGCCGCTTCCCCAATCGTAGTAGACGGTTTGCAGCATGCTGACGCAATTGCCGTCCCGGTCGGTCGCGGCGAGATAAACCGTGTCGCCCTTCTTGAACACGTGCGGCCACGGCATCGCCTTCTCGAGGTTGATCGCCTTCGCGCGCGCGTCGAGGTAGCTCGCCGAGAGCAGCTGATTGACCGGAACGTCGACGAATTCCGGATCGCCGATGTAGCGGCCGCGGTCGATGAAGGCCTGCTTCACCGCTTCGACCAGCAGGTGATAGTAGTCCGCGCTCCCTTCCGGATATTTCGCAAGCTCGAAGCGGTCGAGAATGCCCATGATCTCGAGCGTCGTGAGACCCTGCGTCGGCGGGCGCAGCCCGAGCAGCTCGCCGCCGCGATAGCCGACGCGCAACGGCGTCTCGTCGCGCGCGCGGCAGCGCGCCAGATCGTCGGCGGTCAGCGGCGAGCCGATCTGCTTCAGTCCGGCCGCAATGCGCGCGGCGAGCTTTCCTTCGTAGAAATCACGCCCGCCATTTGCCGCCAGCATCTCCAGCGATTTCGCGAGTTCGGCCTGGACCAGCGGCTCGCCGATTTCAGGCATACGGCCGGCGGGCATGAAGATGCGCTGGATGTCGGGCCAGTCCTTCAGGTTCTTCGCTTCCATGTCCTGCCAGAAGCGCTGCGACGGCGTGACCGGGAAGCCCTTGCTGGCGTATTCGATCGGGCGCGCGAACAGCGAGGCCCAGCTTTGCTTTCCGGCCCACGACTTGCGGCTGAAATCGAACGCCTGGTCCCAGACGTCGACGGTCGTGGCCGCGGTCAGCGCCGACCCCGGCCCCCGGATCGGGACCGAGCCGCTGTAGTTCGGCAGGTTGAGCGCGGCCTGACCCGCGCCGGACAGCGTCCGCACATTCCCCTTGCGGTCACTGATCACCATGAAGCTGTCGCCGCCGAGACCGCTGAAATGCGGATAGGTCACGCACAGCGTGGCACCGATGGCGATGACCGCCTCGATCGCATTGCCGCCCTTGCGCAGCACCTCGAGTCCCGCTTGCGTCGCGAGCTCGTGCGGGCTCGTCACCATGCCGGTCTTCGATCGCGCCAGCGCGCCCGTATTGTCGAGGGCCCAGAGCGGTCGCGGCGCCGCCGCGGCGACCGCCGTGAGCATGGACCCGACCAGCAACTCCCTGCGCGACATGCCAAGATTGGCCATTCGACTTCCCTCCCGTTTCCTCGTTGTGTCGATGTTGTGCGATCGCGGGCTGCGGACACCGCGACGTCCAAATCCCCGAAGGACCGCCACTGGCATTTGGCATACCAAGATTGAAGAAAATTCTTACTTCGGTCAAGCCTGTTGAGAAGGCGCGAGCGAGATCGAGTTCGCGCCCCTGCCAGAATCAGGAGGTAGCCAGACCGACGCGGGGCAGCGCCCGGCGCGGAGGATCGCGCCGCGCCGACGCGCCGAGCTCTAAGCCCGATCGCTGCGGCGGTACGGCACGTAGCGCGGCGTCCAGACCTTGGCGTGAATCCGCGCCTCGACCTGGTCGATCGGAACGTCCCTCGCCAATCCCTCCTTGTGGGCCTGCAGCGCGACCGCAAGCGCCACGGTCTGCGAGACCTCGCGCAGCGCGCTGACCGGCGGCAGCAGATTGTGCTTCGGGTTGTCGCGCGCCGGCGAGACGCTGGCCAGCGCCTTGGCGGCCGCCATGAACATGCCGTCGCTGACCCGGCTGGCGCCGACCGCGAGCGCGCCGACGCCGACACCCGGGAAGATGTAGGAGTTGTTGGTCTGGTCGACCTTGAAGCGCGCGCCGTCGCGCATGATCGGCGGGAACGGGCTGCCGACGCCGATCAGCGCCCGCCCCTCGGTCCACGCCTCGATATCGACCGGCGTCGCTTCCTCGCGCGAGGTCGGATTGGACAGCGGGAAGATCACCGGACGCTTGTTGCACTCGGCCATCGCGCGGACGATCGGTTCGGAGAATGCGCCGGCCTGGCCGGAGACGCCGATCAGCACGGTCGGCCTGGCGTTGCGCACGACGTCGAGCAGCGCGATCTTGTCGGGATGGCTGAGCTGCCAGCCGGCGATCGCCTGCCTGTTCTGCACGAACGGCAGCTGGAACGGGGCAAGCCCGCTCATGCCCTCGAGCAGCAGCCCGTCGCGGTCGACCATGAAGAAGCGCTTCGCCGCCTCGCTCTCCGGCAGGCCGGCATCGACCATCGCGGCGCGGATCAGGCTGGCGATGCCGCAGCCGGCCGAGCCCGCGCCGAGCACGGCGACGCGCTGCTCGGTGAGCGGCACGCCAGTGACGTTGATGGCGGAGAGCAAGGCGCCGGTCGCCACCGCCGCGGTGCCCTGAATGTCGTCGTTGAAGGTCAAGAGCCGGTCGCGATAGCGCTCGAGCATGCGCGTCGCGTTGTTCTTGGCGAAATCCTCCCATTGCAGCAGGACACGTGGCCAGCGCTTCACCACCGCCGCGACGAACGCCTCGATGAAGTCGTCATAGGCCTGGCCGCGGACGCGCTCGTTGCGCCAGCCGATATAGAGCGGATCGGCGAGGCAATCGGGATTGTCGGTGCCGACGTCGAGCATGATCGGCAGGGTCGTCGCCGGATGCAGGCCGCCGCAGCCGGTGTAGAGCGCGAGCTTGCCGATCGGGATGCCCATGCCGCCGGCGCCCTGGTCGCCGAGGCCGAGGATGCGCTCGCCATCGGTCACCACGATCGCCTCGACGTGATCGAAGCGCGGATGGGCGAAAATGCGGTCGATCCGGTGCTGATGCGGGATGCTGAGGAACAGCCCGCGCGGCTTGCGGAACAGCCGACTGAATTTTTGGCAGCCCTCGCCGACGGTCGGCGTGTAGACGATCGGCAACAGCTCTTCCAAATTGCCGACCAGGAGCGCGTAGAACAGCGTCTCGTTGGTGTCCTGCAGCTCGCGCAGAAAGGCATAGCGCTCGATATCGGTCTCAAAGCCGCGCAGCGCCTCGAGGCGGCGCGAGACTTGCTCGTCCAGCGTCAGGATATTGGGCGGCAGCAGGCCGTGCAGGTCGAACGCCTCGCGCTCGGCCTCGGAGAACGCCGTGCCCTTGTTCAGCTGCGGATCGGCCAGCAGCTCGTAGCCGCTCAGCGCAGTGGTCGCGAATGCTCCTGATGACTCCGACATGACAAGGTCCCCTCAATGCGAAACGCCAGATGGGACGTTATCACGCCCGTGTAACGGATCGGAGCGCGAAGGCACCGTGCTTCGCAAAGTTGAATACAATTGACAAAAGAAGGCTCCCGGACGGAGGACGTCCGGGACCTCTTCCGATTGCTCACCCTGACCTGAGCTCTTAGGCCGGAATTGTCGCCGCCTCCTCGATCAGTTTTTCGGCCTTCAGCTCCTGCCAGAATGCCGCGGGGACCTTGGCCTGCATCGAGTTGTAGTCCTCCTGGATTTGCCGGCTGCTGCTGGCCCCGACGACCAGGGCGACCGCGACATCGGGCGCGGATGAGAATTTCAGTGCCGCCGTCCGCAGGTCCACGCCATGCCGCGCGGCAACGGCACGAAGCCGGTCGCGCTTCTGAATGTGTTCGGGCGAGATCTTGAAATTGTTCGGCCCGTAATTGTAGCGCGGGCTGCCCGACACGAAGCCTGCATTGAGCGACGAGCCGATCACGAGCGAGACGTTCTTGCTGCGCACGGCCGGGAACACCTGATTGACCGCATTGGCGTGATCGATCAGCGAATACTGCGATGCGCACAGGCAGACGTCGGGGTCGGCGACCTCGATCACCCTCAGGATCGGCTCGGGACGATTAACGCCGATTCCCCAAGCCTTGATGATGCCTTCCTCGCGCATTTTCGACAGCGCCGGAAACGCGCCCTTCTCGGCGATTGCGAACTGCTCCTGCCAGGAGTTCGGGAAGTAGGGAAAGTCCGGCGAGATGTCGTGAACGAAGGCGACATCGAGACTGTCCACGCCGAGCCGTTGCAGGCTGTCCTCGACCGATCGTCGAACCCCGTCCGCCGTGTAGTCATAGACCACGTCGTTCGGCGAGTCCGACAGGGGAAATATCTCCTTGTGCCTGTTTGCCTTCGAGGCCTTGAAAAGCTTCCCGACCTTCGACGACAGCAGATAGTCGGCGCGGTTCTTGTTGTGCAGGAAATGACCGAAGCGCCGCTCGGCAAGGCCGAAGCCGTACCACGGCGCGACGTCGAAATAGCGCACGCCCGCGGTCCACGCCGCTTCCATCGTGTCTTCGGCGTCTTTGTCGGTAATCTTGTTGAACTCGTTGCCGAGCGGCACGCCTCCGAGGCCGAAACGGAATTCGGGCTTGAAGATGTCATGGGCGCGGTTTGCTTGCGTCATCTTGCTTTCTCCTGTTGCTGGTGTTGGCTGGGCTGCGCTGGCGGTGGACTGGAACGCCAATCCACCCGCGATGCGCGCGGCAAAATTCAGGAACTCACGGCGGTTCGTCATTGTCTCTCTCCAATTAGATTCCGATTGTCTGGCGATGGCCCTTGAGGTACGCGCGTTCGGAAGGCGTCGGTCGATCCACGCCCCACATCGCGCGGTGCCAGAATGGGTACAGCGGGGCCGGACGGCCTGCGGCTTCGATCAACGATGACTGCTGCGGACTGAGAACGAGGCTGTCGGACGCAAGGTTGTCAGCAAGCTGCCGCCCGGTTCGCGCGCCCAGCACGATCGTTCCGATCCCCGGCCGAGCGCGTAACCAGGCAAGCGTGACCTGCGGAACGGTTCGTCCGGTCTCCCGGGCAACCGCTTCGACCGCCTTGAGCACGCGCTCGAGTCGCGCGCGGTCGGAGACGTAAGGCTCCTTCCATTCGGCGTGGCCCTGCCTTGTCTCGCCGGGCGCCGATCCGTCATGCTTGACCCTGCCGCCGAACAGGCCCTGTCCGAGCGGGCTCCAGACCATCGAGCCGATTCCGAGTTCCTCCGCAGCCGGCAACAGTTCGTATTCGGCTTCACGCGCTTCGGGCGTGTAGTAGATCTGGTGCGCGACCGGCGCGACGAAGCCCGCGGCCTGCGCGGTCAGGGCGGTCTTCGCCAGCGCCCAGCCGCTGTAGTTGGAAACGCCCCAGTACCTGATCTTGCCGGCCTTCACGAAGCCCGACATCGTCTCGACCGTTTCCTCGATCGGCGTGAGGCCGTCCCACTGATGAACGAAATAGAGATCGAGCCAATCCGTCTTGAGACGCTTGAGCGATCCCTCCAGCTGGGCCGTCAAATGCAGGCGTGACGCCCCGCCGCCGTTCGGGCCCTGCTCGACTTCCGAGCGTCCTTTGCTGAACAGCAGGACCTGGTCGCGGCGGCCGATCAGAGCTTCGCCAAGAACGTTTTCAGCGTCGCCCTTGGAATAGAGATTGGCGGTGTCGAACGCATTGATCCCGGCGTCGAGCGCCATGTCGACCATCGTCCTTGCCTGGTCGACGTCGATATTGCCGAGCGCTTCGAATCCGTTGGTGCCTGCGAAAGTCAGGGTTCCCAGGATGTAGCGGGAAACCCTGATCCCGGACCGGCCAAGCGAAACGTAATCCATAATCAGTCTCCTCTCGTTGCAGCTTGAATATGGATGAAGAAACTTTCCTGCTAAGACCTGGTTCGTTGAGTCTGGCTCAACGAACCCTTGAGAGGCATTGTGAGTACGTTCGACCGAAACACGTTGGCCGACCTGAATGTGTTCATGACCATCCTCCGGCGAGGCAGCATGGCGCAGGCCGCAATCGAGCTCGGCGTCAGCACGTCGGCACTCAGTCACCGGCTGCGCAAACTGGAGACTGACCTCGGCGTCAGGCTTCTCAATCGGTCGAATCGTTCAATCAGCCCAACCCCAGTCGGGCAGGCCCTGGCGTCGTCGCTCGAGACGGGATTTCGAACGATCGAGGACGCGCTGACCGCGGTCGACAATCATCGCCAGTTTCCCGTCGGACAGCTTCGTCTCAACATCCTGCGGGATGCGGCGCGCCTCGTGCTCGCACCGGTGATCCGCCGCTACTGCGACAGCTATCCGAATGTGCAGCTCGACGTCACGGTCGACGACCGTCTGGTCGATATTGTTGCGGAGGGATTCGATGCGGGCATCCGCTACGGCGATCGCGTTCCCCTCGACATGGTGGCGATCGCGCTGACGCGGCCGTTACGATGGGTCGCTGCGGGGTCGCCCGAGCTCATCGCGCGCGTCGGCCGGCCGAAAGAGCCGAAGGATCTGCTGCAGCTGCCGTGCATCAGGATGCGCGTCGGCGACAACAGCAATTTTCCCTGGGAGCTTGGCAACGGCGACGCCATGGTCCGCCTCACCGTGCAGGGGTCGCTATGTGCGAACGAGACCGAGTATTCGGTCGACGCGGCCCTGCGCGGCACAGGGTTCGTCTATTGCCTGGAGCGACGGATCAGCAACGAAGTCGCCGCCGGATCACTGGAAATCGTCTTGCCCGAGTGGGCCTCGGCAGGGCCCCCATTTTCAATCTACTACTCGAGCCGCAGGCAATTGCCGGTCGGTTTGCGTCAACTGATCGACCTGATCCGCCAGAATGAAGGCCTGCCGCCCATCGTGAAGACGTCGGACGCCGATTGACGTGCGGCCCTACGCACCGGAAATCCGTTCTGAGCGGCTCCACCGCAGCGTTGACACCACGATCAGGCCGAGGTCTGCACGGTCACTGAATATCTGGGCGTGTCGTACGCGTTCCGATTGCGTTCCCTGACCTAGCGGGACGAAGACAATTCACTCCCTCTGCACCTCCAGACAGATATGACATCGACATACCTTAGTATAGCCTCTCTGATTCCTTGAGATGCCCTCTGCTTACGCTCGTACAGTTGAGCGACGGCGAGCGATTTTTATACTCGCGGCTACTCCAACGGATGCACAGCTCCCAGCGTCTATCCATTGACGCAACCAACGATAGCAATTCTCAGCGGGCGCGGATTGTGTTCCGAAATCTGTGATCAGGATCACTGCGCCGGGGAGACAATCGCAAGACTGTCACGAGAAGCAAGTGTCTACTGGAACGCGGGTTCTTCGAGGAACACTCAAATGATCGTCAACATTCAGAAGCTGGATGGCCTGTGGCACCTCGTCGTCGGGTCGTGCAAGATCCGAACTCCGTTCCTCGAGACCCAGGACCGGGAGTGGGTCGTCGCGTACGCCAGGCGAGTCTACCCCGGCGCCAAGGTTTTCGAGCGCGACTGATTTCGGCTGTCGGACCTCACAGCTCACGCCCCAGAAAAAAGCCCCGGAGCGCGCTCAGGGGCTTTTGCTTTCAGCGCGGCCACGCAGTCGATCACCGCAGCGCCGACATTACGATCAGGCCGAGGATCAGCGCGGTCGCGGAATATTTGAGCGTGTAATACACGTTCCGATTCCACTCCTTCACCTTGCGGCTGGCGAGATGGACCTCGTAGAGCTTGCCGAACACCTTGTTCAGCGCGCCGACATGCTCGCCGTCGACGTTCTGGGTCGCCGACGCCTTGACGATGTTGTGACTGACCCAGCGGTTCATCGCCGTCATGAAGCCGTACTTCATCGGGCGCTCGACGTCGCAGAACAGGATGATGCGGTTGACGTCGGTCTTGTTCTCGGCGCTGTGGATGAAGGTCTCGTCGAACATGAAGGCCTCGCCGTCGCGCCAGACGCATTCGACGCCGTCGACGAGGATGCGGCACTGTTTCGAGTTCGGCGTCACCAGGCCAAGGTGATAGCGCAACGAGCCGGCGAAGGGATCGCGGTGCGCCCCAAGCTTGCCGCCCGGCGGCAGCATCGCGAACATCGCGCCATGCACGTTCGGGATCGAGTTGAGCAGCTCCACCGTCTTCGGGCACAGCGTCCGCGCCGAGGGCAGGAAGTCGTCGTACCATTTCAGATAGAAGCGCTTCCAGCCGCTCTTGAAGAAGGAATAGAAGCCCCAGTCGTTGTTCTTGGCCGCGGCGCGGATGAAGCCCTCGTCGAACAGGCGCGTGGCCTCGTCGCGGATCGTCTCCCAATTGTCGGAGAGCTTCTTGAGCTCGGGAAACTGCTCGACCGGAATCACCGGCGTGTTTGATACCGCGGAGCCGGCATACATCAGCACATTGTAGGGCGCGAGGTAGGTCGAGTGATCGCCGAGCTGGCGGGCGAAGCGCAACCGCTGCTTGCCGCGGAAGTGAACGTAGAGCGTAGAGACCACCAGCACGTAAAGAATGACGAGCTGCGGCGCGAAGAGCTGTCTCAACATGATCCGTCTATGATCGCTGCCCGCCGACGCCCTTCATGCCCCGCCCCGCAGGAGCCTTGCCCTTCACGGGCGGCCCAGTCCGGGCGGCGAAACGCGTCGCCGTCCGCGAAAATTCCCCTGTTTCACAGTGACTTGGCACTGCGCCACGGTCTGGCAAATGAGCCGGAAGCCTTGCCGCGGTGCCGTCCCGGATGAGCCATGTAAGCGTTCGCTCACCAAATGTGAAGCGCCACGCCACGCCGGCGCCAACTTTGTGACACTATTCACACACCTAATTCGCCATTGACAAACTGATTAGACAATTCCTAATCCTGAGGTGACCCGCCGAAGAGCGCGGACACCCAGAGGGAGGAATGATGAGACAGTTTTTGGTGGCAGCCATTGTCGCGGCGATGACCACGGCCGCACACGCCCAGGTTTCCGATGACGTCGTGCGGATCGGGGTGCTGACCGACCTGTCGAGCTGGGGCCGCGACAATTCGGGCCCGGGCTCGGTCGAGGCGGCCAGGATGGCGGTGGAAGAATTCGGCCCCACCGTGCTCGGCAAGCCGATCGAGATCATCTCCGCCGACCACCAGATGAAGACCGATGTCGGCGTGCAGATCGTGCGCGGCTGGTTCGACAACGGCAAGGTCGACGCGGTCGTCGACATCCCGAATTCCGGCATCGCGATCGCCGTGCACAACATGGTGCGCGAGCGCAACAAGATCGCGCTCCTCTCCGGCCCCGGCGCGAGCTCGCTGACCGACGAATTGTGCAGCCCCAACACGGTGCATTTCGCCTACGACACCTACGCGCTGTCCAAGGTGACGGCCTCGGCCGTGATCAAGGAAGGCGGCAAGTCCTGGTTCTTCGTCACCGCGGATTACGCCTTCGGCCAGCAGCTCGAGAAGGACGCGACGCGCTTCATCAACGAGATGGGCGGCAAGGTGCTCGGCGGCGTCAAGCATCCGACCAACACCGCCGACTTCTCCTCCTTTGCGCTGCAGGCGCAGAGCTCGAAGGCCGACGTGGTGGCGTTCGCCAACGCCGGCCAGGACACCGACAATTCGATCAAGCAGTCCGGCGAGTTCGGCCTCGTGCAGGGCGGCCAGAAGCTGGTCGGCCTTCTGATGTTCGACACCGACGTGCATGCAATCGGGCTCAACGCCGCGCAGGGCACCTACATGACGACGGCATCGTACTGGAACATGGACGAGAAAACGCGCGCCTGGTCGAAGAAGTTCTACGCCCGCGCCAATGTGATGCCGACCATGATCCAGACCGGCGTCTACGGCTCGGTGCTGCATTATCTCAAGGCGATCCAGGCCGCCGGCACCGACGATCCGAAGGCGGTGATGGCCAAGATGCGCGAGCTGCCGATCGAGGACACCTTCGTGCATGGCGGCAAGCTGCGCGAGGACGGCCGCGTGATCCGCGACATGTATCTGGCGAAGGTGAAGAAGCCTTCGGAATCCAAGGAGCCGTGGGATTATCTCGACATCGTCAAGACGGTGAAGGGCGAGGACGCCTATCGTCCGGTCTCCGAGTCGAAGTGCCCGCTGCTCAAGAAATAGGATCGATCGCGTGGCCAACGAAGAAACCCAGGAAACGTATCATTGCGACGCGCTGGTCGTCGGCTCCGGCTGCGCCGGGCTGTCGGCGGCGGTCACCGCCGGCCATCACGGCCTCAAGGTCCTGGTGGTCGAGAAGGAGCCGCGGTTCGGCGGCACCACCGCGCGCTCCGGCGGCTGGTTGTGGATTCCCGGCACCTCGCTGGCCAAGGCCTGGGGCATCGAGGAGAGCCCCGATCAGGCCAAAACCTATCTGCGCCATGAGGCCGGCAACAGCTTTGACGCCGCGCGCGTCGATGCGTTCCTGACCGAAGGGCCGAAAGCGGTCGACTTCTTCACCACCAGCACCGCGGTGCGCTTCGACATGCCGCTGACCTTCCCGGACTATCATGCGGAAGCGCCCGGCGGCGCGCAGGGCGGCCGCTCGATGGTGACGCGGCCGTTCGACGCCCACGAACTCGGCGACGCTCTTAAGTATCTCGGCAGCCCCCTGCCCGAGCTCACCGTGTTCGGCATGATGCTCGGCTCCGGCAAGGAGATCGTGCATTTCATGCGCGCGACGAGATCGCTGACCTCGGCGGCCTATGTCGCCAAGCGGCTGTCGAAACACGCCATCGACGTGATGCGCAACGGCCGCGGCATGACGCTGACCAACGGCAACGCGCTCGCCGGCCGGCTGGCGAAATCCGCCTTCGACCTCAAGATCCCGCTCTGGCTCAACTCGCCGGTGCGCGAGTTGATCGTCGAGAACGGCGCGGTGCATGGCGCAATCGTCGTGCGTGAAGGGCGCACGATCCGCGTCAACGCGAAGCGTGGCGTGGTGCTCGCCTGCGGCGGTTTTCCGCACGACGTCGCGCGACGGCAGAAGATGTTTCCGCATGCCCCTACTGGAAAAGAGCATTACTCGCCGGGCCCTGTCGGCAATACCGGCGACGGCTTGCGCCTTGCGGAATCCGCCGGCGGCCGCATCGACGACTCGCTGCCGAATGCCGCGGCCTGGGTGCCGGTCTCGGTCACGACGCGCAAGGACGGCTCGAAGGGCGTGATGCCGCATTTCATTGATCGCGCCAAGCCGGGCGTGATCGCGGTGATGGCCGACGGCAGGCGCTTTGCCAATGAAGGCAATTCCTACCACGACTTCGTGCAGGCGATGATCAAGGCGGCGAAGCCCGGCGAGGAGATTGCGGCACATCTCATCTGCGATCACGAGACGCTGCGCAAATATGGCCTCGGCTGCGTGCCGCCGCGCCCGATGCCGCTCGGCCATCATCTGAAGACCGGCTATCTCAAGCGCGGCGCGACGCTTTCAGAGCTCGCCGCGCAGGCCGGCATCGACGCCAAGGCGCTCGAGACGACCGTCGCGGAGTTCAACAGCACTGCTGTGGAGGGCCGCGATCCCGCCTTCGGCAAGGGCTCGCGCGCCTATAACCGCTACCAGGGCGATGCGCTGCACGGGCCCAACCCCTGCATCGCGCCAATCCAGCACGGGCCGTTCTACGCCATCAAGATGGTGGTCGGCGATCTCGGCACCTATGCCGGCATAAGGACCGACGCCAATGCCCGCGCGCTCGACGCCGACGGCCAGCCGATCGCCGGCCTCTATGCCGCCGGCAACGACATGGCGAGCATCATGGGCGGCAACTATCCCGGCGCCGGCATCACGCTCGGGCCCGCGCTGACCTTCGGCTATATCGCGGGCAAGCACATTGCTGGCTCAGAAGGCAGCAGCACGGCGAGAGTCCCGTCATCCTGAGGAGGCCGCAGCGCGGCCGTCTCGAAGGATCGACGGCCTCCGACTGTGGCCGTGCATCCTTCGAGACGCCGCTTCGCGGCTCCTCAGGATGACGGAGGAGAAGACGGATTTGATGCGCCAGGATTGATGTGCCACCTCGCGTCTCGCGGACGGCAAGGTTTCCTGCTAATTGCGAACCCGGAACGCCAACAGGGCCACATGACGAGAGAGAGCCGCGGCATACAGTCGATCGAGGTCGGCGGAGAATTGCTCCGCGCGCTGGCCCGCAGCGGCGAACCGATGATGCTGCGCGATCTCGCGCGCGAAGCCGGCATGCCGCCAGCCAAGGCGCATCCCTATCTCGTCAGCTTTTCCCGCATCGGCCTGATCGAGCAGGACGAGACCACCGGCCGCTACGAGATCGGGGCGCTGGCGCTCGAGCTCGGCCTGATCAGCCTGCGCCGGCAGTCCGCGGTGCGGATCGCAACGCCGCGGATCGCAGCGCTCGCCGACAGCATCAATCACGCGGTGTCGCTGTCGGTCTGGGGCACCCACGGCGCGACCGTGGTGCGGCTCGAGGAGCCGAGCCATCCGGTGCATATCGCGATGCGCGTCGGATCGGTGGTGGCGCTGCTCGAGACCGCGACCGGCCGCGCCTTCGCCGCCTTCATGCCGCCGAACGCGATCAGGACCGCGCTCGAGAGCGGCCTCGATCGCCTCGGCGTCGGCTACAATCCGAAACGTCCGCCGGTGGACGCGAAGACGGACGAGATCCTCGCCGAGGTCCGCAGCCGCGGGCTGGCACGGGCCATCGGCGATCCCCTGCCCGGCGTCAACGCCTTCGCCGCGCCTGTGTTCGATCACGCCGGCCACGTTGCGCTCGTCATCACCGCGATGGGACCGGAAGGCACCTTCGACGCCAGCTGGGACAGCGCGATCGCCGCCGCGCTGCGGGGCTGTGCCGGCGATATCTCGCGGCAGCTGGGGCACGGCACGGCGCGGGGTGTCGATATTGCGGTGAAGTGATCAGAGTGTTCAGCCGCTCTCTCATGCGCATGCGCGGGTGATTACACCGAGAGCTTGGCTGACATCATGAACCCAGAACCATCCTCATCGTCGTCCCGGCGAAGGCCGGGACCCATAACCACCGAAGTTCATTGTTGTGCGATGCTGGAATGACGAGTCCCGCCGACAACATCCGCCGCGGCGTATGGGTCCCGGCCTTCGCCGGGACGACGGGTTGTAGATGCAAGCCGCGCCACACAATCGGTGTCGCCCTGACGAATGGAGAGGCGGCTGCAAGTCAGCCCAGCAAAAAGCCCCGGACCATGCCGGGGCTCTTCACGTGATCGATCGCTGCGAGCGCGGATCAGTAGCGGTAGTGATCCGACTTGTACGGACCTTCCTGCTTGACGCCGATATAGTCGGCCTGGTCCTTGCGCAGCTCGGTCAGCTTGACGCCGATCTTGGCGAGGTGCAGGCGGGCGACCTTCTCGTCCAGCGTCTTCGGCAGCACGTAGACCTTCTTGGCGTACTTGCTGTCCTTGTTGTTGGCGAACAGCTCGATCTGCGCCAGCGTCTGGTTGGTGAAGGAGGCCGACATCACGAAGGACGGATGGCCCATCGCATTGCCGAGGTTCACCAGCCGGCCTTCCGACAGCATGATGATGCGGTGCTTGTCGGGGAATTCGATCTCGTCGACCTGCGGCTTGATGTTGGTCCACTTCAGATTGCGCAAGCTCGCGATCTGAATCTCGTTGTCGAAGTGACCGATGTTGCAGACGATGGCGCGATCCTTCATCGCGCGCATGTGCTCGATGGTGATGATGTCCTTGTTGCCGGTGGCGGTGACGAAGATGTCGGCGCGCGGCGCCGCGTCTTCCATGGTCACGACCTCATAGCCTTCCATCGCCGCCTGCAGCGCGCAGATCGGATCGACTTCGGAGACCATGACGCGGCAGCCGGCCTGGCGCAGCGAGGCGGCCGAGCCCTTGCCGACATCGCCGAAGCCGGCGACCATCGCGACCTTGCCCGACAGCATCACGTCGGTGCCGCGGCGGATGCCGTCGACCAGCGACTCGCGGCAGCCATAGAGGTTGTCGAACTTCGACTTGGTGACGCTGTCGTTGACGTTGATCGCCGGGAACAGGAGCGTGCCCTTGTTGGCCATCTCGTAGAGGCGATGCACGCCCGTGGTGGTCTCTTCCGAGACGCCCTTGATGTTCTTGGCGATCTCGGCGAACCAGCCCTTCGGCTTCTCCTTCAGGAGGCGCTTGACCAGCGCGTAGAAGATCTCCTCTTCCTCAGAGCCCGGCTTGTCGAGGAAGGCGGTGTCGCCCTGCTCGGCGCGGTAGCCGGCATGCACCAGCATGGTGGCGTCGCCGCCGTCATCGAGGATCATGTTCGGCGTACCGCCGCCGTGCCAATCGAACAGCTTCGCGGTGTAGTCCCAGTACTCGGTCAGCGTCTCGCCCTTGACGGCGAACACCGGAATGCCGGCGGCGGCGATCGCGGCGGCGGCGTGATCCTGGGTCGAGTAGATGTTGCAGGAGACCCAGCGGATGTCGGCGCCGAGCGCGGCCAGCGTCTCGATCAGCACCGCGGTCTGGATCGTCATGTGCAGCGAGCCCGCGATGCGCGCGCCCTTCAGCGGCTGCTTGGGGCCATACTCCTCGCGGGTGGCCATCAGGCCGGGCATCTCGGTCTCGGCCAGCGAGATCTCCTTGCGGCCGAAATCGGCGAGCGCAATGTCCTTGACGATGTAGTCGGTGAAGCCGGGCTTCGCGGGGGCGTTCATTTGAGCGTCCTGTTGTTGAACGGGTCGTTCCGGGTCGCCTCGAAGAGGCAAACCCGGAATCTCGAGATGATGATTAGGGATTCCGGGTTCGCTCGCTCTCGCGAGCGCCCCGGAATGACGCAAGTATCAGAGCGCGCGCTTCAGCTGCTCGACGAGATCGGTCTTCTCCCAGGAGAAGCCGCCCTCATTGTCGGGCGTGCGGCCGAAATGACCGTAGGCCGAGGTGCGCGCGTAGATCGGGCGGTTGAGATCGAGATGGCTGCGGATGCCGCGCGGCGTCAGATCCATCGCCTTGGCCGCCGCCTTCTCGAGCTGATCCTCCGACACCTTACCGGTGCCGTGGGTGTCGATGTAGATCGACAGCGGACGCGCCACGCCGATCGCATAGGCGAGCTGCAGCGTGCAGCGGTCGGCAAGGCCAGCCGCGACGATGTTCTTGGCGACATAGCGCGCGGCATAGGCCGCCGAGCGGTCGACCTTGGTCGGATCCTTGCCGGAGAACGCGCCGCCGCCATGCGGAGCCGCGCCGCCATAGGTGTCGACGATGATCTTGCGGCCGGTCAGGCCGGAATCGCCGTCGGGACCGCCGATGAAGAACTTGCCGGTCGGATTGATGTGCCAGATCGTCTTGTCGCTGATCCACTCCTTCGGCAGCGCCTCGCGGACATAGGGCTCGACGATGTCGCGGATCTGCTTGGACGACAGGTCCTCGACCAGATGCTGATGCGAGACCACGATCTCGCGGACGCCGACCGGCTTGCCGTTCTCGTACTGCACGGTCACCTGGCTCTTGGAGTCCGGGCCCAGCACCTTCTCGCGGCCGGAGTGGCGCGCTTCGGAGATCAGCCGCAGGATCTTGTGGGCGTAGAAGATCGGCGCCGGCATCAGGTCCGGCGTCTCGTTGGTGGCGTAACCGAACATGATGCCCTGGTCGCCGGCACCCTCTTCCTTGACCTCGCCCGGCTGCAGCGCGTCGACGCCCTGCGCGATGTCGGCCGACTGCGGATGCAGCAGGATCTCGATGTCGCAGTTCTTCCAGTGGAAGCCGTCCTGCTCGTAACCGATGTCCTTGATTGCAGAGCGAACCACGCTCTCGATGTGGTCGTTGGTGACCGAGCTCGGGCCGCGCGTTTCGCCGGCGATCACCACCTTGTTGGTGGTCGCGAGCGTCTCGCACGCCGCGCGGATCTGCCACGGGTCGATGCCCGCTTTCGGTCCCTCGCGATAGAACAGATCGACGATCTCATCCGAGATACGATCACAGACCTTGTCCGGATGGCCTTCCGAGACCGACTCGCTGGTGAACAGGTAAGACGCGCGCATCAAGCAAACCCCTTGTTAAGTCGAAGTCCGACGTTGGTTGGTGAATATGTCCCCGGCATGTCAGTCTCGTCGCCGCGAGATGACGTAGGATTCGTCGTAGAACCACAGCCCGTTGTGTTTGCGGAGAACTTCGCGTGTGGCTTCGAGAGCTCGTCCGTTTTCGGTCGTTTCGGTCAACCGCTCATCTTCGATCTGCGCGACATACACCGCCGCATTCCACGCAGCAAAGGCCGTCGAGGTTCCGATCGAGCCGGTTACCTCATTGGGCAGCGCTTCCATATCATATCGGAAGATCGAACGGTTATCGGCGTAGGCGTTGAAGTTCAGCTCGCGTCCGGCGGAGCCCAACTCGTATTTCACCGCGCGCAGTATCTCATGACGGCTGACGGCGAAAGGATTTTCTCCGGGCCAGACCGCTTGAATGATTTCAAGTCCGGGGTCGCCGCCGTGGGAGTGGATTCCTATCAGCCGTCCGCCGCCGCGCAGCGCGCGGGCCAGCGGCGCGATGATCCGCTTGGCGCGGAAGTTCACCGAGGATTTGGCACGGTAGGGTTGCGAGGCGATCACAAGATCGAAATTGGCTTCGGTGCGGCCGGCCCGCGGAATGATGGAATCGAGCAGGAACCGGTGATCGTCCCGGTACAGGACCAGCGCCACCGGCCGCTCATAGATCGGCATCGCATTGCCGGGGCTGAGATTGGCCCGCCAGTTCTGCTCCAGGAATGGACCGAGTTCGGCGATCTGGGCCTCGAACTCACCCGAGGACGCCCCGCGGAGCGGCACCTCGTGCCAGATCATGCTGGCGGCCGCCGCGGAGTTCTTGGGCGTCAGCCAGGGCGCCTCGGCGTAATACATGTTGGTGAACACGAAGACGCTGGCCGGATGCTCGAACAGGCGGTCGGGGACCTTGTCGAGGGTCAGGCGGACGTCCTCGAGGCTCAGTTCCTTGCCGGCGACATAGAACGGCATATGCGGGAAGCGGCCATGCATGGCGCGCAGGACCCGCGCCAGCACCGTGCCGTCGCCCATCCCGGCATCGAACACCCGCAGCGCCGGCGGCCGCGGGTGGATGGCCGCCAGTTCCAGCGCGACCCGGTCGGCGATCACTCGCTTCTCGCTGCAGGTGTGGACGAACAGCAGGTAACGCTGGCGGTTCTCGAAGAACCGGAAATTGCCCCGTGGATCGCGCTTTTCCGGCGGCACCACGAGGCCGCGCGGCGGCGCCACGCCGCCCGGCGTCGAGGTCGCGATGAAGGCGTTGATGCGGTCGAGCGTATCGATGGTGATGCGCTTGCCCTCGCGCAGCCGGTACACCAGCTTGCCGTCGTTGACGGCACGGCGGCCGAACGTCGTCTCCGCCATGTCGGAGCGGCGGCAGAAATCCGTGATCTGGCTGAGGATTTCGTCGTTCTTCATGGCGCCTGGGGTGGGCAGCGGCGAGTGGGACGGAAGTGGGCAGAATTGATGACTGACAGCGTCTTATCACCATTTTCCCACCAGTTGAACCCCCCTCTGCTGCCCGATCACCAAACAGTCAGGACCGCCCCCTGGACCGTCTCTTGGACCGCCCTGCCGTCGTCGATCGCCATGACGGCTTTACCCCCGGATGACCGATGCGCCGCCTGCTCCTGATCCCCGCCCTCCTGGCCGCTCTGCTCTGGTCGGCGCCCTGTTTCGCCCAGGCGCGCTCCCAGCTCGGCCCGCTCTGCACGACCGAGACCACACCGGCCGACCAGATGATCGACGCCTGCGCCAAGATCATCGCGCTGAAGGTGTTTTCCGGCGAGAGGCTCGCGACCATCTATTTCTGGCGCGCGGTCGGCTGGAACAAGAAGGGCAACTACGCCCAGGTGATATCCGACGCCACCGAGGCGCTGCGCCTCAAGCCCAGCACCGCTGTCTACAATTTGCGCGGCTCAGCCTATTTCGACAAAGGCGAGTACGACATCGCGATCGCCGACTTCAACGATGCGCTGCGCCTGGGGCCGCCGAGCGGCATCATCTTTCACAACCGCGGCAACGCCTATCGCAGCAAGGGCGACTATGCCAAGGCGATCGCCGACTATGACGCCGCGATCAAGGCCGGTCCGAAGTCGGCCTTCTCCTATCAGAACCGCGGCGCCTCGAAGCGGGCGCTCGGCGATCTCGGCGGCGCGCTCGCCGACATCAACGAGGCGGTCAGGATCGACCCGTCGCTGCCGCAGCCGCTGATCAGCCGCGCCGTGATCTGGCGTGCCAAGGGCGAGATCGAGCGCGCGATTGCGGATACGTCGGAGGCCATCCGGCTCGCCAAAGCCAAAGCGCCCGTCAACATCATGACGCCGCCCGGCAGCGTGCTGATCTCGGCCTATACCCAGCGCGGCCTCAGCTATGAAGCGAAGGGCGATGCTGCGCACGCCAAGCAAGATTACGCCGCGGTGCTCGAAGGCGTGGCGTCCGATGCCGGCAGCAAGGCCAACCAGGCCACCGCGAAGGTGCGGCTCGCGCTGCTCAAGGAGGCCGACGCGGCACCGCGCAAGACCGCGGCAGCGCCGGCCGCCGAGAGCAGCCCGGCCGCGCCACCGGCCGCTTCCGTCAAGACACCGGCACCGGCGCCGCCCGCCGCGGCGGCCCCGGCGGCAGCAACCGGCCGGCGCCTCGCGCTGGTGATCGGCAACGGCGCCTATGCGCATGTCAAGGCGCTGCCCAATCCGGCCAACGATGCGCGCGCCATCGCCAGGAGCCTGCGCGACATCGGCTTCACCGTCTCCGAGGGACACGATCTCGATCGCGACACGATGCGGAAGACGATCAATGATTTCCTGCGCGAGGCGGCGCGGTCGCAGATCGCCGTGGTCTACTATGCCGGTCACGGCGTGCAGGTCGACGGCCGCAACTATCTCGTGCCGGTCGACATCGAGTTCAGGGCGGGCGCGCGCATGACCGACGCGATGGTCGACATGGACACCATCATGGCCGGGCTCGACGACCAGATCCGCACCAACATCCTGATCCTCGATGCCTGCCGCAACAATCCGATGGCACCGCAGCTGGCCTCCGCAGGTCCAAGCCGCGGCATCGAAGCGGGCTCCGGCCTTGCCGCGCCCGCCTCGCTCGGATCGGGCTCGACGCTCGGCGCCGGCACGCTGATCGCGTTTGCGACCGCGCCGGGCCAGGTCGCGCTCGACGGCGAAGGCGCCAACAGTCCGTTCTCGGCGGCGCTGTCGCGCCATGTCGGCACGCCCGGCCTCGAGGTGCAGCAGATGCTGACCCGGGTCCGCGCCGAGGTCGTCGCCGCGACCAAGGGCAAGCAGGTGCCGTGGTCGAACTCGTCGCTGCTCGGCGAGGTCTATCTGGCGGAGCAATGATGGTGCGACGGGACAGCGTCATTCCGGGGCGACGCGCAGCGTCGAACCTCAGGGGCGCAATTGCGCCCCGGGGAATCTCAAGATTCCGGGTCTGGTGCTCGCGCACCATCCCGGAATGACGCTAGCGCGTCACTTCCCCCACACCTCGTTCGCGACCTCGACCGCGAGCCGCAGCTTGGCCCACTGCTCTTCCTCGGAGAGAATGTTGCCTTCCTCGGTCGAGGCAAAGCCGCATTGCGGCGACACCGCGAGCTGCTCGATCGGGGCAAATTTGGATGCCTCCTCCAGCCGCCGCTTGATGTCGTCCTTCTTCTCGAGCTCGCCGAACTTCGAGGTGATGACGCCGACCACCACGACCTTGTTGCCCTTGGGCAGGAAGCGCAGTGGCTCGAAGCCGCCGGCGCGGTCGGAATCATATTCGAGGAAGTAGCCGTCGTAATTCGTGCCGGCGAGCAGGGTCTCGGCGACCGGCTCGTAGCCGCCGGAGGAGATCCAGGTCGAGCGGAAATTGCCGCGGCAGACATGGGTCGTGATCACCATGTCGGACGGACGGTCGGCGATCGCATAGTTGATGACCCGGGCGTAGATCTCCTGCAAACCGTCCGGATTGTCGCCGCGGTCGCGCGACTTCTGCAATTCCTCCTGCGAGCACAGATAGGCCCACACCGTGTCGTCGAATTGCAAATAGCGGCAACCGGCGTCGTAGAACGCCTTGACCGCCTTGCGGTACGTCTTGCCGAGATCCTGATAGAAGTCCTCGAGGTCCGGATAGACCTCCTTCGAGATCAGCTTGCGGCCGCCGCGAAAATGCAGCACCGCCGGCGAGGGGATCGTCATCTTCGGCGTGACATGCGCCTGGTCGGCGTACTTCTTCAGGAAGCGGAAGTGATCGAGCATCGGGTGATGATCGGAGAAATCCAGCTTGCCGATCACCCTGATGGCGTCGTGCCGGGTCTGCACGCCGGCGAACTGGATGCCCATGTCGGGATGGAACAGCTCACAGCCGGTCAGATGGCTGAGGAAATCGAAGTGCCACCAGGAGCGGCGGAACTCGCCGTCGGTCGCAAGCTTCAGGCCGACCGAGGCCTGCTTGTGCACGACCTTCTCGATTTCCATGTCCTCGACCTTGCGCAGCTCGTCGGCCGAGATCTCGCCCTTCTCCAATCTGGCGCGCGCCTCCTTGATCTTCGGCGGCCGCAACAGACTGCCGACCTCGTCGGCGCGGAACGGAGGCTTGGTTCGCTGCATGGTCAACTCCCGGACGTTTTCAGTGTGCCTTCTAGTGTGCCTTCTAATGTGCCTTGGCCCCGGAGACGCCGAGGTGGCGCTCGAGGACGGAGGGATCGGCCTTCAGCGCGCTGCTTGCGGCATCGTGCACGATCGTGCCGCGTTCCAATATCACAACGCGGTCGGCGAGCCCCAGAATCTTTTGCGCGTTCTGCTCGACGATGATCGAGCAGATGCCGCCTGAGCGCGTGATGGTTCCGATCGCTTTTAACAATTCCTCAACGATGATCGGCGCGAGGCCTTCGGTCGGCTCGTCGAGCAGCAGCACTTTCGGATTCAGGGTCAGCGCGCGGCCGATCGCCAGCATCTGCTGCTCGCCACCGGACAGCTGGTTGCCGAAATTGCGGCGCCGTTCCTGCAGCCGCGGAAACATCTCGTAGACCCGCTCGACCGTCCACGGCCCGGGCTGCGCCACCGCGGTCATGTTCTCTTCCACCGTCAGCGAGCGGAAGATGTTGCGCTCTTGCGGCACCCAGCCGATCCCGGCGCGGGCGCGCTGATCAGGCCGCATCGCCGTGATGTCGCGGCCTGCGAGCGCGACGCTGCCACTAAGGCGCCTGACGATGCCGACGATCGAATTGATCAGCGTGGTCTTGCCGGTGCCGTTGCGGCCGAGCAGCGCCAGCACCTGGCCCTCCGCAAGCGCCAGCGACATATCGGGCAGCACCACCGCCTCGCCGTATCCGGCACGCAGGCCCTGGATGGAAAGAAGATCAGGCATCGGCGGCCTCGCCGAGATAGACCGCCTTCACCTGCGGATCGCGCGCGACCTCGTCGGGCGCGCCCTCGGTGAGCAGGCCGCCATTGACCAGCACCGAGATGCGGTCGGCGAACGAAAACACGAGGTCCATGTCGTGCTCGATCAGCAGCACGGTGACGTCACGCGGCAATGCTGCGACCGCAGCGAGGATGTCGTGGCGCTCGCTCTCGGGCACGCCGGCGGCGGGTTCGTCGAGCAGCAGCACCCGCGGCTTCGCGGCGATCGCGACCGCGATCTCGAGCAGGCGCTGCTTGCCATAGGGCAAGGTCGAGGTGAGCTCCGTCATCACGTCGAGCAGATGGAAGCGCGACAGGATATCGGCGATCTCGGCATTGACGTCGCTCCGGGTCCCCATCCGTCGCCACCAGTCGCCGCCGCGGCCCATCCGTTCGGAGACCGCAAGCCCGATGGTTTCGAGCGGGGTCAGGTCGGGATAGAGCTGGTTGATCTGGAAGGTGCGCGACAACCCGCGCAGCACCCGCTTGTGCACGGAGAGACCGGTGATGTCGCTGCCTTCGAGCAGGATGCGCCCGCTGTTCGGCGTCAGCACGCCGGTCAGCTGGTTGATCACGGTGGTCTTGCCCGCACCGTTCGGCCCGATCAGCGCGTGGCGGGCGCCCTGCATCACCTTCAGCGAAAGATCGCGGGTGACGCGAAGGGCGCCGAAGGATTTTTCCAGGCCTCGGGTTTCCAGCGCGATCGTCATGACGCGTCGCTCTCCGGCACCGCAACGGCAGCCTTGCGGCCGGCGAACTGGCGGATGATCAGGTTCGGCACGAACAGCACCCAGCGATGGATGCGCGCGCGGCCGACCAGCACGATCACGACCAGCACGAGGCCGATCCAGAACAGCCAGTATTGCGGGGTGATGCTCTGAAACAACTCCTGCAACATCTTGAACACGACGGCGCCGATCAGGCCGCCATAGAGATAGCCGGTGCCGCCGATCACCAGCACCAGCATCAGGTCGGCGGAGCGTTCGAAGGAAAACACGTCGAGCGAGGCGAGCGCCGTGGTCTGGGTGAACAGCGCGCCGGCGATCCCGGCATAGAGGGCGGCGAGCGTATAGACCGCGATCAGGCGGCGGTTGACCGGCACGCCGATCGCGGCCGCGCGCAGCGGATTGTTCCTGATCGCGCGCAGCGACAGGCCGAACGGCGAATGCACCACGCGTCGGGCGAGCAGGAACAGGATGAACAGCACAATCAGCGAGTAGAAGAACCCGGTCTTGCCGAACATGTCGAAGGTGAACAGACCGAGGATCGGCTGCATCTCGATGCCCTGCAGCCCGTCGGTGCCGCCGGTGATGTTGGAGAAGCGCTCGGCGAGTGCTTCCAGCAGCAACGCGATGCCGAGCGTCACCATCAGCCGCGTCAGGTCGACGCCGCGGATGACGAGGAAGCTGGTCAGGAAACCGAGCAGCGCCGCAACCAGACCGGCGGCAACCAGCGCGATGACGGGCTCGTTGATGATGCCGTGCAGCGCCAGCAAGCCGGCCGAATAGGCGCCGACGCCGAAGAAGGCCGCGTGGCCGAGCGAAACGATGCCGGCGTAGCCGAGGATCAGGTCGAGCGACAGCGCGAACAAACCGAGCCGTACGATGTCGGTCATGATCAAATAGCGCGACGGGAACAGGAAGGCGCAGGCGAGCGCCAGCGCCCAGAAGGCGACCTCGCTGATCCGCCAGCGCGCGCTGGCCATAGCGTGAGTGGAAACGTCTGATAGCGCCGTCATGCCCGCCTCACCGCGCCGCGGTACGGCCGAACAGGCCGTTGGGACGCCAGAGCAGGATCACGATCATGACGGTGTAGATCACGAACGGACCGAGCTTCGGCACGTAATACTTGCCGGCGACGTCGGCGATGCCGAGCAAAAGCGACGCCAGGAACGGTCCGGTGATCGACGAGGAGCCGCCGACGGTGACGACGATCAGGAAGTAGATCATGAATTTCAGCGGGAAATACGGATCGAGCCCGAGGATCTCCGCGCTCAGCGCGCCGCCGAGGCCTGCGAGGCCGCAGCCGAACGCAAAAGTGAAGGCGAACACCTGCGGCACGTTGATGCCGAGCCCGATCGCGGCGCGCGGATCGTCGACCGCGGCGCGCAGGCGGCTGCCGAACCGGGTCTTCGCGAGGATCAGTTGCAGTGCCAGGGTGAGCAGGCCGCAGATCACAACGATCATCAGCCGGTAACGGCCGATGCCGACACCGAACAGGTCGATCTGGCCTTCCAGCGCCGCCGGCAGCTTGATGAAGACCCGAGACGATCCCATGATGTAGTCGACCGCCGCGACCGACATGAACACCAGACCGATCGAGAACAGCACCTGATCGAGATGGCTGCGGCTATAGAGATGGCGGTACAGCGTGCGCTCCAGCGCAATGCCGATCACGGCGCTGCCGACAAAGGCGAGCGGCAGGCCTGCGAAGAACGGCCAGCCGGAATTATTCACCAGCACGGCGCAGATATAGCCGCCGGCCATCGCGAAGGCGCCATGCGCGAGGTTGACGAAATTCATCAGCCCGAGCGTCACCGCAAGCCCGCAGGCGAGCACGAACAGCAGCATGCCGTAGGCGACGCCGTCGAACAGGTTGGTGAGGATAGAGGCCATGGAGTCAGCTTAGCCGTGAGGACGCAACAAGAACAACAGCTCGAACGTCAAGGTCATCGTCATGGCCGGGCCTGTCCCGGCCATCCACGTCTTTCTGCTCGCCGGGAAGAAAGACGTGGATGCCCGGTACACCTGCGCAAAGACGCGCTTCGCGCTTTTGGCCGGGCATGACGTGGTGAGGGCCGGGGCGCACGCCGCCGATGACGATGCTATTTCTTGGTCTTGCCGGAATCCTTGACGGCCTCGAAGGTCGCGAACTCGACATTGTAGAGCTCGCCGTCGACCTTCTCGACCTTGCGGATATAGATGTTCTGCACGATGTCGCGGGTTTCCGGATCGATCGAGATCGGGCCGCGCGGGCTCTCCCACTTCATGCCCTTCATCGCCTCGATCAGCTTGTCGCCGTCGGTCGCACCATTGGTCTTCTTCAGCGCCTCGTAGATCAGATGGATGCCGTCATAGCCGCTGACCGCCATGAAGCCGGGGCGATTGCCGAACGCCTTCTTGTAGGCGGCGACGAACTCCTTGTTCATCGCGGACGGATGCGCGGCCGAATAGAGATGCGCCGTCACCGCGCCGAGCGCGGCATCGCCCATATTGTTGAGCAGATCGTCGTCCATGACGTCGCCCGGTCCGATCACCCTGATGCCGCTCTTGTCGAGCCCGCGCTCGGCATATTGCTTCATGAAGTTGCCGCCCTGCCCGGCCGGCACGAATACGAACATCGCGTCGGGCTTGGAATCCTTCATGCGCTGCAGGAACGGCGCGAAGTCCGGATTGGCGAGCGGGACCTTGACCTCTTCGACGATCTCGCCGCCGCCGGCGGTGAAGTGCTGCTTGAAGAAGGTCAGCGCATCGTTGCCGGGCGCATAGTCGGAGGTCAGCGTCGCGACCTTCTTGATGCCGTTCTTCACCGCCCAGTCGCCGATGATGGTGGAGGACTGAGCCAGCGTGAAGCTGGTACGCACGATGTAGGGCGAACGCTCGGTGATGATCGAGGTGCCGGCAGCCATCACGACTTCCGGGATCTTGGCTTGCGTCGCCAGCGGCGCCGCGGCGAGCGCCGCGGGCGTCACGCCGAAGCCGGCGATGAAATTGACCTTGTCGTTGACGATCAGTTCCTGCGCAAGCCGCTTGGTGTTGTCCGGCACCGCGGCGTCGTCCTTCAGGATGATCTCGATCTTCTTGCCGGCGACAGTGTCGCCCTTCTGCTGCATGTAGAGCTTGACGGCGTTATCGATCTGCTTGCCGGTCGACGCCTGACCGCCGGTCATCGGCAGGATCAGCCCGATCTTGACGGCGTCGTCCGCCCACGCCGGCATGCTGGCGCACAACCCCGGAAGCAGGGCCGAAGCGGCGCCCCACAGCAACATTTTGCGACGATTGAACATCGACGTCCCTCCCCCTTCCGCTCTTCTGCATCGAGCCTTGGTCCCGGCTCTTGCCTTGTTTTAACTCAAGCATGCACGGCCAAGCCGCAACGCGACAAGGCGTCTCCCCGTGCCCTCTGTCAATCGGACGATGGACGTGTGCCGCGCGCGACGCGATCGGGTCTGGCTGCAGAGGCAAGTATCATAATACCAACATCGCTCCACAAGACTCAATGCCTCCGCGAGAAGCGGTCTCGCGCATTCAAGGCCGCCGCTCCGGCTCGATTCATTTGTACGATCGTACAAACGCAGCGGCAATGTCAACAAACAAGCACAATTGCAGCCGAACGGTCGCGCCCGAGATCATCATCCATAAAGACCAGGGCTGTATCCTGCTTCCAATGCCAATCGTCACGCGCCCCATCGCTGTCCTGACTGCCCTCACGCTCGCGGCCGGCGCGCTCGGGGGATGCAGTTCCATGAACCAGAAGCTCTCGGCCGGCATGGCCGACACCATTCCAGCCTGGGCCGGCGGCCTGCCGGCGGATGCGCCGCCGCGGCCGGGCACCCCGGAATACGACAAGTTCATGCAGGATCGGGAACGCAAGCGGCTGATGCCTGCGGCCCAGCGTGGCGACGAGGCGAAGCCGGCCTCGACCGCGCAGGACGCGGTCCATTGAGCATCCGGCTGCACGGCTGGGCTTTCATCGCGTTGTGACGGGCCCGGGGACAGCCTAGTCGAGGGAATCCTCGCTGAGGATTTCGCCGCGGTAGCCGAACTCCACCATGTGCACGGTGACGTAGTCAGCGCCCATGAAGGCCACGCCGTAGGCCTCCGGCAGATCGGCAACGGTCAGCACGTCCGCGAACACGGGATAGCTGGCGTGGTTCGTTCCACGCAGCGAGGTTGTGGGGACGCCGGCAACCGAACCACTGAGCACCAAATGGCAGTGACCAAAGAAGATGTGCCTGATCTTGCTTCGGTGCCTCGCGACGATCGACCGGAACGCGGTATCATCGAGCAGCCCGATCCGGTCCAGCGGACCGATATGCGTCGGGAATGGATTGTGGTGCATGAACAGGAAGAATGGCCCGTCATGCTCCGCTAGCTGCCGCTCCAGCCAGGCCTGCCGCGTCCGGCAAAAGCTGCCGGCGGCCGTCTGCGGCTCGTACGTGTCGAGCAGCAGGCAGCGGCCGAAGGAAGCGTCGTGAACCCCTTGTACGAATCCGTCCGTGTCGGCGCATTCGGGAAACACGTCGAGAAACGTCGCGCGATGGTCGTGGTTGCCGATGCAAAGCCGCACCGGGATCGGAAATCCGCTCAGGCGCTCGCGCAGCAAATGATAGTCCGCGGGCTCACCGAGATCGGAAAGATCACCCGTGATCACCATGAGTTCAGCGTCGCGATGATCGGCAAGCACCTGATCGAGCGCGCGATCGAAATTCCGCAGGGGATCGCGACCAAAGATCGCCCGCCCCGGCCTCGTCAGATGGATGTCGCTCATGTGGATGAGTTTCATGCAGCGCCTCGTTGCAGGGCTATACCATAGCCGTCAAAGCGCGACAGCCGAGTGAACCGCGGATCAGTCCACGAACACCACGGTCTTGCGTCCGTTCAGGATGACGCGATCGGCAAGATGGTAGCGGATCGCGCGCGCCAGCACCCGGCGCTCGATGTCGCGCCCCTTGCGCACGAGGTCCTCGGGCCTGTCGCGATGGCTGATGCGCTCGACATCCTGGTCGATGATCGGCCCCTCGTCGAGATCGCTGGTGACGTAATGCGCGGTGGCGCCGATCAGCTTGACGCCGCGCTCATGCGCCTGGTGGTAGGGCTTGGCGCCCTTGAAGCCCGGCAGGAAGGAATGATGGATGTTGATGCAGCGGCCCGACAGCCGCGCCGACATCTCGTCCGACAGGATCTGCATGTAGCGGGCCAGCACCACGAGATCGGTCTTGGTGTCCTGGGCCAGCTTCCACACCGCGTCTTCCTGCTGCCGCTTGGTCTCCTTCGTCACCGGCAGATGATGGAACGGGATATCGCCGAAATCGAGCGAGCCATAGGTCTCGCGCGGATGGTTGGAGACAACAGCGGTCGGGATCATTTCGAGCTCGCCGGTGCGCCAGCGGTAGAGGATGTCGACCAGGCAGTGATCGGACTTCGACACCAATAGCATCACCCGGCGGCGGCTGGCGCGATCGCGCATCTGCCATTCCATGCCGAAGCGTTCGGCGATCGCCGCAAAGCCGGTCTGCAGCGCCGCGAGTTCGACCGCGAGGTCGGCCGCGGTGAACACCACGCGCATGAAGAACTTGCCGGTCTCCACGTCATCGAACTGCTGGGCGTCCAGGATGTTCTGGCCGTTATGGGCGAGAAACGTCGAGACTGCCGAGACGATTCCCGGACGGTCCGGACAGGACAGGGTCAAAACGAACTGATGGTCGGGCATGCCAATTGACCAAAGCTTGAGCAGATTGGTGGAACGATCATTTTCGGCCCTCGTCTACACCGCAGGCGGCCTTGCGCCAATCCCGGCGCGGGGGTCAAATCGAACAAATGACGACAATGTTTGTTAGGGACCATCATGGCTGAACGGCTGAACGGCTACCGCATCCTGATCCTCGAGACGCGCGAGGAGGCGCAGTTTTCCCGCCTGCTCGCCGAACAGGGTGCCGACGTGCTGCAATGTCCGATGTTCACCATCCACGATGCGCCTGATGCGGCGCCGATCGAGGCCTGGATTCGCCGCGCCATCGAACGGCCGCTCGACGACCTCGTGCTGATGACCGGCGAAGGCCTGCGTCGGCTGATGAAGGTCGCGCGCCGGATCGGTGTCGAGCGGGAGTTTGTCGATAGCCTCGCCAAGGCGCGCAAATTCGCCCGCGGCCCCAAGCCCGGCCGGGCGCTGCGCGAGATCGGCCTGGAACCGCAAATGACGACCGAGAAGCCGACGTCGGAAGGCGTCGCGGAGATGCTGTCGAAGCTCGACCTGACCGGCCATCGGCTCGGCCTGCAGCTCTATCCGGACAAGGATCATGCCACCCTGATCGGCGCGATCAAGGCACAGGGCGCCGAGGTCGATCCGGTGCTGCCCTATGTCTATGATGCGCAGGCCGCCGACGCCAACATCGTCACCGCGATCGAGGAGATGGCGCGGGGCCGCATCGACGCGATCGCGTTGACCAATCTCGGCCAGGTCCGTCGGCTCATCGAGGTGGCACGGGCGCGCGGTTGTGAGGACAGGTTGCGCCAGGGGTTCGAGCGTACGCCGATCGCTTCCGTCGGACCGGCGGTATCGGACGAGCTCAAATCCCACGGCCTGCGCACCGACATCTACCCGGCCGAAGACGCCTTCTTCATGCGGCCGCTGATATCGGCGATGGCGGCGGCGCTTTCAAAAAATCCACCGCGCGCGACGGCGCGAAGCTAAAGCATGATCCGGAGAAGTGGGAAGCGGTTTTCCGGGAAGACCATGCTTAAACAACAAGTTAAAGCGCGATGACGATTCGACCGAATCTCATCGCGCTTTAGTCCACTTTGGCGCCGGCGAACCTGACCACCTTGCCCCACTTCGCGGTCTCGTCGGCCACTAGCCTGCCGAAGTCGGCGGCCGAGCCCGGCTGCATGATCGCGCCGAGCTCGGTAAAGCGCGCCTTGGCTTTGGGATCGGCGAGGATTTCATTGACGGCCTTGTTGAGCCTGTCGACGATTTCAGGCGGCGTGTTCTTCGGCGCCGCGAGGCCGTACCAGGCGCTCGCCTCATAGCCCGGCAGGAAGTCGGCGACCGGCGGCAGGTCCGGAAGCACGTCCGAACGGGTCGTGCTGGTGACCGCAAGTCCGCGCAGCTTGCCGGATTTGACGTGCTCGGCGCAGGTCGGAAGATTGTCGAACATCACCTGCATCACGCCGGACAGCATATCGGTGAGCGCCGGGGCGCCGCCCCGGTAGGGCACGTGCTGCATGTTGATGCCGGTCAGCATCTTGAACAGTTCGCCCGACATGTGGATCGTCGAACCGTTACCTGAGGACGCCATGTTGAGCTTGCCGGGATTGGCCTTTGCATAGGCGATCAATTCGGGAATCGACTTGATCGGCAGCGAGGGGTGCACCACCACGACGTTGGGAAAGCGAATGATGCCCGCGATCGGCTCCATCTCGCGCATGAAGTCGAAGGGGAGCTTCTGGTAGAGCGTCGCATTGATCGCATTGGCCGGCGCGACCAGCAGCAGCGTGTAACCGTCGGGCGCCGCGCGCAGCGCCTGCTCGGTGGCGATGTTGGTCCCGCCGCCCGGCCGGTTCTCGACAATGAAGGATTGCCCGAGCTTTTCCGACAGCCACTGCCCCATCAGCCGCGCCGTCAGGTCCGCCGAACCGCCGGGCGTATAGCCGATCACGAGGCGAACCGGCCGCGCCGGATAGGCCTCGGCAATCGCATTTCCAAATGTGAGCGGAAGCGCAGCCGTAGCGGCTGCAAGTTGCAGGAACTGGCGGCGTAGAACCTTCATGATGTCTCCTCCGACGCACTGGCGGCTCTTGCGGCACGCTTGGGCACGCGCATCCTAGCCGCGCAGCGTCGCCAAGCCGACAGATATTCTCAGTCGGAGGGCGGAAGGTTCACCGCGTCACTTCGTCTCGCGCAGATAGGCCTGGTACGCGAGGGCGATGCCATCCTCGAGCGAGGTGGTGGCGCGCCAGCCGAGCCTGGCCAGCCGGCCGACGTCGAGCAGCTTGCGCGGCGTGCCGTCCGGGCGCGACGTGTCGAAGCTGATCCCGCCGCGATAGCCGACGGCGGCCGCGACGACGCGCGCGAACTCGGCAATGGTGATGTCCTCGCCGGTGCCAATATTGACCAGTTCGGGCGAGGAATAGGTCTTCATCAGATGGATGCAGGCGTCGGCGAGATCGTCGACATAGAGGAATTCGCGGCGCGGCGTGCCGGTGCCCCACACCGCGACGTTGCCTGCGCCCGAAACCTTGGCCTCGTGGAAGCGGCGGATCAGCGCGGCGACGACGTGGCTGTATTCGGGGTGATAATTGTCGCCGGGGCCGTAGAGATTGGTCGGCATCACGCTGATGAAATCGGCGCCGTACTGGCTGCGATAAGCCTCGGCCATCTTGATGCCGGCGATCTTGGCGATGGCATAGGGCTCGTTGGTCGGCTCCAGCGGGCCGGTCAACATCGAATCCTCGCGCAGCGGCTGCGGCGCCAGGCGCGGATAGATGCAGGAGGAGCCGAAGAACATCAGCTTCTCGCAGCCATTGGCGTGGGCCGCCTCGATCACGTTGCTCGAGATCGCCAGATTGTCGTAGAGGAATTCCGCCCGCAGCGTGTTGTTGGCGACGATGCCGCCGACCTTGGCGGCAGCGAGGAACACGGCCTGCGGCCGCTTCGCGGCAAACCAGGCGTTGACCGCGGTTTGGTCGCGCAGATCGACCTCGCTGCGCGACACCGTCAGGAGATCGGCCTCCTCGCGCGCCAGCCGGCGCATCAGCGCCGAGCCGACCATGCCGCGATGGCCGGCAACGAAGACCGTCTTGCCCTTCAGCTCAAACGCCGTGCTTGCCATTGGCCGCGTCCTGCCTGGCCTCGACGAGATCGCTGGCGACCATTTCCTTCACCAGCTGCGCGAACGGCGTCTTCGGCGCCCAGCCGAGCTTGGCGCGCGCCTTGCTGGCGTCGCCGATCAGAAGATCGACCTCGGTCGGGCGGAAATAGGTCGGATCGATCTGCACCAGGGTGTTGCCGGACGCCTTGTCGACACCGACCTCCTCGACACCCTTGCCGCGCCATCCGATGCTGCGGCCGACCTCAGCGAACGCCAGCTCGACGAACTCGCGGACCGACCGCGTCTCGCCGGTCGCGAGCACGAAGTCGCCGGGCTCGTCGACTTGCAGGATCCTGTGCATGCCCTCGACATAGTCGCGGGCGTGGCCCCAGTCGCGCTTGGCGTCGAGATTGCCGAGATAGAGCTTGTTCTCGAGGCCGACCTCGATTCGGGCGACGGCGCGGGTGATCTTGCGCGTCACGAAGGTCTCGCCGCGGATCGGGCTCTCATGGTTGAACAGGATGCCGTTGCTCGCGAACATGCCATAGGCCTCACGGTAGTTCACCGTGATCCAGTAGCCGTAGAGCTTGGCGACGCCATAGGGCGAGCGCGGATAGAATGGCGTGGTCTCTTTCTGCGGCACCTCTTGCACGAGCCCGTAAAGCTCCGAGGTCGAGGCCTGGTAAAACCGCGTTTCCTTTTCCATGCCGAGGATGCGGATCGCCTCCAGCAGCCGCAGCACGCCGATCGCGTCGGCGTTGGCGGTGTATTCCGGGCTCTCGAAACTGACCTGGACGTGGCTCTGGGCGGCGAGGTTATAGATCTCGGTCGGCCGGATCTGCTGCACCAGGCGGATCAGATTGGTCGAATCCGTCATGTCGCCGTAGTGCATCAGGAACGGCACGTTGCCGGCATGCGGATCCTGGTAGAGATGATCGACGCGCGCGGTGTTGAACGAGGACGATCGGCGCTTGATCCCGTGCACGGTGTAGCCGAGACCGAGCAGATATTCGGCGAGATACGCGCCGTCCTGCCCGGTAACGCCGGTGATCAGCGCAACGCGCCGCTTTGAGTCCTGAGCCGCCGAATCCTTAACCGCCATGTCATCTCCAGAGAGCGCGAAAACCGCGCGATCCCGACGAGGCCGGTCTGTAGCATCCAGCCTGCCCCAAGTCTAATGGCTTAATCGTTTGAAATCAGGACTTTAGGCCTGCGAAAAACGGCTCAATGCGCCCGGAACCCGTCACTCGCCATAGTGGCGCAGCCGGTCGAGGTTGAGGATGGTCACCCCGCCATATTCGAGCCGCAACAGCCCTTCCCGCTCGAGCCGCTTCAGGCACTGGTTGGCGTTCTGCCGGGAGATTCCCGACAGCGCCCCGATCTCCTCCTGGGTGATCTCGAGGTGCAGCGTCAGGTCGGGATAGAGAATCGGATTGAACAGCGAGGCGATCGAGCGCGCCAGCCGCGCCGTGGCGTCCAGCGTGCGGCCATATTCGAGCAGCGCGATGAACTGGCCGAGCCGCTCATTGAGCGAGCCGACCAGGAATCGGTTGAAGCCGACGCTGTTCTCGAACAGCCAGACGAAGGTCCGGCGATCCATCATCGCCAGTCGCGTGTCGCGCAGCGCGACCACATCGTAGCGCCGGGGCTCATTCTTGAGCACGGTCCCCTCGCCGAACCACGCGCCTGCGGTGAGGCCCGCGAAACTCGCCGCCTTGCCGCCGCGCGAGACGATGCCCATGCGCGCCAGCCCGGTGACGATGCCGGTCCAGTACTGGAAGTTGTCGCCGCGCATGAAGATGAATTCGTTGGCGCGGTAGGATTTCTCGGAAATGCCCGCGCGCGCGATTTCGATTTCTTGCTCGCTCAATTCGCGCGACCAGGCCGCGATGCGCCTGAGGTAATCAGCAGCAATCATTCTAGCGACGGCATCCCACCCCAAGATACTGCAAAGATATTGCACCGCAGCAACGCCGTGCGCGAAGCCAGGGACCCGGGGCCTGGAATGCCAGCGAAAATTCCTGACCAAATGTCGGGCACATGACAATTCAACCTATCGCTTTCTCGTATTCAGAGCCACCTCGCGTAACGTCGCGCAGCTCCTCGATGGATCGCTGAAGGCGGACGACGCGAGAGACGGGCTTGCAGGCGGGGTGCGGCGTTACCGCGCATGACGCAGGCGATCGGGGCGAGCGATCTCCCGAACGCCGGCATCATTAGTCGGATGGTCTCCCTTCGGTGGCCCATGTAAGATCGAAGTGTAAGATCGAAGCAAGATCGAAGCGAAGATAAAGAGCGCGCCTAAGCGCCCGTATCTGGAGGGAACAGGGTGGCTAATAGTCTCGAGGTGCGCGGAGTCTCATTGCGCTTTGGCGGCGTCCGCGCGCTGACCGAAGTGAGCTTCGGCGTCAACGAGGGCGAGCTGTTCTCCATCATCGGCCCGAACGGCGCCGGCAAAACCTCGATCGTCAACTGTATCTCCGGCCGCTACCGGCCGACCGAAGGCCAGCTGTTCTATCGCGGCCAGGACATTACCGGCCTCAACCCGAACGCGCGGCCCCGGCTCGGCATCGGCCGGACCTTCCAGAATCTCGCGCTGTTCCACCACATGAGCGTGCTCGACAACATCATGGTCGGCCGCCATCACCTCTTGAAGAACAACTTCATCACGGGATCGCTGTACTGGCTGACCGGCGCGCGCCGCGAGGAGCTGGAGCACCGCCGCAAGGTCGAGGAGATCATCGATTTCCTCGATCTGCAATCGGTGCGCAAGGCCACCGCCGGCACCCTGCCCTACGGCTTGCGCAAGCGCGTCGAGCTCGCCCGCGCGATGGCGCTCGAGCCGCAACTGATCCTGCTCGACGAGCCGATGGCCGGCATGAACTTCGAAGAGAAGGAAGACATGGCGCGCTACATCGTCGATCTCAACGAAGAGTTCGGCATGACGGTGATGATGATCGAGCACGACATGGGCGTCGTGATGGACATCTCCCACCGCGTCATGGTGCTCGATTTCGGCCGCAAGATCGCCGAGGGCGATCCGGCCACCGTGCTCGCCGATCCCCATGTCAAGCGCGCCTATCTCGGCGAGGAAGACGAAGTGCTGGTCGACCCCGACGACAAGCCGGCGGTGCGGGAGAGTGCGGCATGATGGACTATGCCGGTCGCGCCGCGCAGGCCAATACCTTTCCCAAGATGCTGCGCCTCAACGCCAAGGAGCATGGCAGCGAGATCGCGCTGCGCGAGAAGGATTTCGGGCTGTGGCGCGAATTCACCTGGAACGACTACCAGACTCGCACCCATGATTTCGCGCTCGGCATGGTCGAGCTCGGGCTTGGCCGCGGCGACGTGATCGGCATCATCGGCGACAACCGGCCGGACTGGGTCGCCGCCGAGATCGCAACCCACGCGATCGGCGCGATGAGCCTCGGCCTCTACCGCGACGTGCTGGACGAGGAGGCCGCCTATCTCCTCACCTATGGCGAGGCCAAGCTGGTCTTCGCCGAGGACGAGGAACAGGTCGACAAGCTGCTCGGCCTGGCCGATCGCGTGCCCCACCTCAAGCACATCGTCTATTCCGACCCGCGCGGCATGCGCAAATACGACGATCCGCGATTGATGGAGGCGAGCAAGCTCGTTGCGCTGGGCCGCGATCGTGCCGCGCGCGAGCCTGGGCTCTACGAACGGCTGGTCGACGCCACTGATGGCGAGGACGTCGCGATCCTCTGCACCACCTCGGGCACGACGGCCAATCCGAAGCTTGCGATGCTCTCGGCCGGGCGCGTGCTGCGGCACTGCGCGACCTATCTCACCTTCGATCCGAAGGGGCCGGACGACGAATATGTTTCGGTGCTGCCGCTACCCTGGATCATGGAACAGATCTACGCGCTGGGCAAAGGGCTGCTCTCCCGGATGAAGGTCAACTTCGTCGAAGAGCCCGACACTATGATGCACGACTTCCGCGAGATCGCGCCGACCTTCGTGCTGTTCGCGCCGCGGGTCTGGGAATCGATCGCGGCCGACGTCCGCGCCGGGGTGATGGACGCCTCGCCGTTCAAGCAGCGGCTCTATGACCTCGGCATGAAGACCGGGCTGGCGGCGCTTGCCGAGGGCAAGCGCTCGATGTTCGCCGACCAGCTCCTGTTCCGCGCGCTGCGCGACCGGCTCGGCTTCACGCGGCTGCGCTCGGCGGCGACCGGCGGCGCGGCGCTCGGGCCGGATACCTTCAAGTTCTTCCAGGCGATGGGCGTGCCGCTGCGCACGCTGTACGGCCAGACCGAGCTGCTCGGCGCCTATACGCTGCATCCCGAAGGCAAGGTCGATCCCGACACCACCGGCGTGCCGATGGCCGACGACATCGAGATCCGCATCGACAATGCCGACGTCAACGGCGTCGGCGAGATCGTGGTGCGGCATCCCAACATGTTCCACGGCTATTACAAGAACCCCGAAGCCTCGGTCGCCGACATCAAGGACGGCTGGATGCACTCGGGCGATGCCGGCTACTACAACGACAACCGGCAGCTTGTCGTGATCGACCGCATCAAGGATCTCGCCGAGACCTCGCGCGGCGAGCGCTTCTCGCCGCAATATATCGAGAACAAGCTGAAGTTCTCGCCCTATGTCGCCGAAGCGGTGGTACTCGGCGCCGGCCGCGACGCACTCGCCGCGATGATCTGCATCCGCTACTCGATCATCTCGAAATGGGCGGAGAAGAACCGGATCTCGTTCACGACCTACACCGACCTGTCCTCGCGGCCCGAGGTCTATGCGCTGCTCAAGAAAGAGGTCGAAACGGTCAACGCTACCCTGCCGCCTGCGCAACGCATCTCGCGCTTCCTGCTGCTCTACAAGGAGCTCGATGCCGATGACGGCGAGCTGACCCGGACCAGAAAAGTCCGCCGCGGCGTCATCAACGAGAAATACGCCGACATCATCGATGCGATCTACCGCGGCAAGGCCCGCATCCCCGTCGACACCGTGATCCGCTTCCAGGACGGCTCGACGCAGCGCGTCCGCACCACGCTCGAGGTCGTCGACCTCGGCCGCGCCGTGCTCGCGGAGGCCGCGGAATGACTGTGTTGCGCGACCGGAGCGCGGTGCTCATGAATGTGCCCTCCCCCCTTGTGGGAGAGGGCTACACCGCCAGTCGACACGAACTCGCTTGGGTGAGGGGTACCCTCTCCACGATCCCGATGCGGAGACAACCCCTCACCCGGCTTCGCTTTGCGAAGCCACCCTCTCCCACAAGGGGAGAGGGTGCTGGCGCCGCAGTTCGGAGCGACCGCACCCCATGAACACCCAGTTCCTGATCCAGCTGATCGTCAACGGCCTCGTGGTCGGCACGCTTTACGGCGTGGTCGCGATGTCGTTCGTGCTGATCTACAAGGCGACGCAGGTCGTGAACTTCGCGCAGGGCGAATTGCTGCTGGTCGGCGCCTGGGTGTGCTGGGCGCTGCTGACGAAATATCAGGTGCCGTTCTGGGTCGGCATGCCGATCACGCTGGTCTTCATGTTCATCTTCGGCATCGCGATCCAGGTCGTGATCCTGCGTCCGATGATCGGCGAGCCCATCATCTCCGTGATCATGGTGACGATCGGCCTGTCGACGGTGTTCCAGGCCGCGCTGAAGTGGATCTTCGGCGTCAACCCGCAGCCGTTCCCGCGCGTGTTCCAGAGCCAGTCGGTCAGCCTGTTCGGGCTGCAGATCCAGACCGTCTATGTCATGAGCCTCGTGGTCTCGCTCGCCATGATGGTCGGCATGGCCTGGTTCTTCCGGGCCTCCAAATATGGCCTGGCGATGCGCGCAACCGCCTTCAACCAGCAGGTCGCGCAGTCGCTCGGCATTTCCGTCAAGAACGTGTTCGCGATGGCGTGGGCGATCTCGGCCACCGTCTCGGCGGTCGCCGGTGTCGTGGTCGCCGTGGTCAACGGCGTGTCGTCCGGCCTCTCCGCCTACGGCATCAAGGTGTTTCCCGCTGCGATCCTCGGCGGGCTCGACTCAGTCGGTGGCGCCGTGCTCGGCGGCATCATCATCGGGCTGTTGGAAAATGTCGCCCAGTATGTCGACAGCCAGTACCTGCACTGGGGCAATCTCTACGAGATCGCGCCGTTCTACGTCCTGATCATCATCCTGATGATCAAGCCGTACGGCCTGTTCGGCACCAAGGATATTGAGCGGGTCTGATCAATGGCGACAAGCACACTCATCCCCTCGGGCGATTTCCGCACCAGCTATGCGGCCGACACCACGATCTTCCCGACCGCGACCAGCCGCAATTTCGCGATCCTCGGCATCCTGCTCGCCTGCTTCGCGCCGATGCTGCTGTCCAACTACCTGCTCTCGATCGCGATCCAGATCGGCATCTTCGCGATCGCGGCCCTCGGCCTCAACGTCCTGGTCGGCTTCACCGGCCAGATCTCGATCGGCCACGCCGCGTTCTTCCTGTTCGGCGCGTTCACCTCGGCCTACATCTCCAACAGCGCGCCGATCCCGGTGTTCTTCGCCATCCCCCTCGCCGGCGTCGTCACGGCGCTGGTCGGCCTGATCTTCGGCGTGCCAGCGGCGCGGCTGAAGGGGCTCTATCTCGTGATCGCGACGCTCGCGGCGCAGTACATCCTGCTCGACTTCTTCTCGCGCGCCGAATGGTTCTCGGGCGGCTCGGTGCCGGCCAGCGCCAACCCGTTCTCGATCTTCGGCTACACCCTGCGCGGCGACCGGCAGTATTTCTACGTCGTGCTCGCCTACATGGTGATCAGCTATTTGCTCGTCACCAATCTGATGCGCACCCGCGACGGCCGCGCGCTGGTCGCGATCCGCGATCACTATCTCTCCGCCGAGATCATGGGCATCAACCTCACCAAGTACCGCACGCTGTCGTTCGGGCTTGCCGCCTTCTTTGCCGGCATCGCCGGCGCGCTCTACGCGCACTATCAGCTCGTGGTCTCGCAGGAAGGCTTTGGCATCGAGCGCTCGGTGCTGTTCCTCGCCATGGTCATCATCGGCGGCACCGGCTCGGTGATGGGCACGCTGATGGGCACGGCCTTCGTGGTGCTGTTGCCGGAATCGATGGATTGGCTGAGCGCCTGGCTGAAGGGCGGTGCCATCGACAAGGCGCTGCAGCTCAACAACAACATCACCTTCCTGCGCGAGATCGCGATCGGCCTGATCATCATCGGCTTCTTGATGTTCGAGCCGGACGGCCTCGCGCATCGCTGGCGGCAGATCAAGGCCTATTGGAAGCTCTACCCGTTCTCGCATTGACGCAAGGCACGGAACGCAAAAATTCGGTTCAACGAATAAGCAGGAGGAAAGCAAAAATGACGATTAGATCCCTTTTGAGCTCGGTCTCCGTTGCGCTGCTGATCAGCAGCGCGGCCGCCACCGCGCAGGCGCAAATCGCCATCGGCCATCTGCAGGACCTCTCGGGCGGCACGTCCGACGTCGGCACCCCCTATGGTCAGGGCGTCGCGGACACCTTCGCCTGGGTCAACAAGAACGGCGGTATCGGCGGCAAGCAGCTCAATGTCGACAGCAACGACTATGGCTACCAGGTGCCGCGCGCCATCGCGCTGTACAAGAAGTGGTCGGCGCCCGACGGCAAGGTCGCGGCGATCATGGGCTGGGGCACGGCGGATACCGAAGCCCTCACCGGCTTCCTGGCGCAGGACAAGATCCCGGACATCTCCGGCTCCTACGCCGCCGCGCTGACCGATCCGGAAGGCACCAGCGGCAAGGCCAAGCCCGCACCGTACAATTTCTTCTACGGTCCGAGCTATTCGGACTCGATGCGCGCGATGCTGACCTGGGCCGCGGAGGACTGGAAGGCCAAGGGCAAACCCGGCAAGCCGAAATTCGTCCACATGGGCGCCAACCATCCGTATCCGAACGCGCCGAAGGCGGCCGGTGAAGCGCTGGCGACCGAGCTCGGCTTCGAGGTGCTGCCGCCGCTGGTGTTCGCCCTGTCGCCCGGCGACTACTCGGCGCAGTGTCTCAGCCTGAAAAGCTCCGGCGCGAATTATGCCTATCTCGGCAACACGGCGGCCTCGAACATCTCGGTGCTGAAGGCCTGCAAGACCGCCGGCGTCGACGTCCAGTTCCTCGGCAATGTCTGGGGCATGGACGAGAACGCGGCGAAGACCGCCGGCGATGCAGCCGACGGCGTGATCTTCCCGCTCCGCACGGCGGTGAGCTGGGGCGGCAACGCGCCCGGCATGAAGACGGTGATGGAAATCTCCAAGATGTCCGACCCGTCCGGCAAGGTCTATCGGCCGGTGCACTACATCGCCGCGGTCTGCAGCGCGCTCTATCTGAAGGAAGCGCTCGACTGGGCCGCCAAGAACGGCGGCGCCACCGGCGAGAACGTCGCCAAGGGCTTCTACCAGAAGAAGGATTGGGTGCCGGCCGGCATGGACGGCGTCTGCAATCCCTCGACCTGGACCGAAAAGGATCACCGCCCGACCACGAAGGTCGACCTGTATCGCTCGAAGATCTCGGGCGCGACCGATGGCGACATCAACGACCTGATGGCCAAAGGCACGATCAAGCTCGAGAAGGTGAAGACCGTCGAACTGCCGCGCAAACCCGAATGGTTTGGCTGGTGAGGTCGTGGGGCTGCCACCCAGCGCAGCCTCGACAACAATCGTCATCCCCCGCGAAAGCGGGGGATCCAGTACGCTGCGGCCTCTCGATTGATCGCCGGCGCCTCTGGAATCCTGGGTCACCCGCTCGAGTGCGCAGTTGCGCACGAAACGCGGGTGACGACAGTGGAGAGTGATCGAGACCATGAACGAAACCCTCGAAGCCACCCGCCCGGGGCCGACGGCCGTCCCGCCGCCGCCGCTGCTCAGCATCAACAACATTGAGGTCGTCTATGACGACGTCATCCTGGTGCTGCGCGGCCTCAGCCTCGAGGTGCCGAAGGGCGCGATCGTGGCGCTGCTCGGCGCCAACGGCGCCGGCAAGTCGACCACGCTGAAGGCGATCTCCGGCCTGCTCAAGACCGAGGACGGCGAGGTCACCCGCGGCGAGATCCTGTTCGAGGGCCAGCGCATCAACGGCATCGATCCGGACAAGATCGTCCGCCGCGGCATCTTCCAGGTGATGGAAGGCCGCCGCATCGTCGCCGACATGACGTCGCTGGAGAACCTGCGGCTCGGCGCCTTCACCCGGCGCGACGGCGAGGTCTCTGATGACATCGACATGGTGTTCAAGTATTTCCCGCGCCTGAAGGAGCGCACCGGCCTCGCCGGCTATCTCTCCGGCGGCGAGCAGCAGATGCTCGCGATCGGCCGCGCGCTGATGGCCCGTCCGAAGATGATCCTGATGGACGAGCCGTCGATGGGGCTGTCGCCGCTGCTCGTCAAGGAAGTGTTCGCGATCATCAAGGAGATCAACCGCGACCTCGGCGTCACGATCCTCCTGGTCGAGCAGAATGCGCGCGCCGCGCTCTCGGTCGCGAGCCATGGCTACATCATGGAACAGGGCAAGGTGGTGCTCGACGGCTCCGCCGACGAGCTGCGCGACAATGAGGACGTCAAGGAATTCTACCTCGGCGGCGCCGGCGACCAGCGCAAGAGCTTCAAGAACCTGAAGAGCTTCAAGCGGCGCAAGCGCTGGCTGTGAGGATATCGAGCGTTTTCGGGCGGAGTTGCGTGTGCAGAAAACGCGTCAGACCAGGAAGGCGGTCCTATCCGAGCACCTGCTCGGCTTCAGTGACCGCGCAAAGCACATGATAGAACGACGACGCCGGGATCGTGGCGACCAGCGAATTGCCGTCGCGGTCGAACTGATCGTACCAGCCGCCGGTCACGGGATGGCCGAGATAGTGCCGCTCGAGCAGCACCAGCGCAGCGCGCGCCTCGTCCGCCGCGCCGGCTTCGCCCGACTCGGCTTGCGCGATCCACGCCTTCGCCAGCTCGCTCTGCGGCCACAGCCGCCGTGTGTGGCGGCGAATGTTGCCCTCGGCGTCGCCCTCGTCGACCAGGCAGCCGGTGGCCGCGTCGCGATAGCGCAGCGCCGATGCCAGCAGCTCGCCGCGCGGGCGCCCGGTCGGGCAGCCGGTGATGCGCTCGAATCCCTTCAGCAGCCAGACCCATTCCGCGAGGTGCCCGGGCTCGACGCTGACCGGCGGGATCTTCGACCAGTCCTCCTCGAAATATTCGCCGAGAGTGCGCGTCTGCTTGTCGTAGAGGTTGGCGAGGAACAGCGCGAAGAAATCGCCGGCGCGGTTCTGGAACGACAAGTCGTGGGTCGCGTCGAAGCAGGCGATCATCGCCTCGAACAGATGCATCTGCGGGTTCTGCCGGCGCGGCATCGAGGGCGGCAGGCCCTCGTGGAAGCCGCCATGGGGCGAGCGCAGCTGGGTGTCGAGGAACGACAGCAGCGCGTCGATCTCGGCGCGGATCTGGGAGTCCTGGTCGAGGCTGTAGACGGTCGCGAGCGCGAGCAGCACGAAGGCGTGGCCGTAGGTGTCGCGCAGCGGATCGTGCACGCCGCCCTCCGCGGTCAGGCTGTAGACGAAGCCGGGCCGGCCGTCCGGCGCCTTGGCCTTGGCCAGCAGGTAGTCCAGCCCTTTCAGCGCGACCGCGCGTCCTTCCGGATACCAGCCGAGCTGGGCCGCCTTGGCGTAGCAATAGATCTGGCGCGCCTGCACCATGATCCGGCGCGGGGCGGCGCGGTCCGCTGTCCCGTCCTGATGCAGCCGGTCGACAAAGCCGCCGGCGGTGCTGTCCCAGCCTGCGGTCGACCACAGCGGCAGGGCCTCGCCAATGATGCGGCGCTTCAGCCTCGCGACGACGTCGGCGGCCCCGTCCGCCGCAACGCTCTCTGCCTCAGCCATCGTGCTCCCTGGAACCGTCCCAATGTCAGCGGTCACCGTCTGATAGCACGGGCGGACCGGCACGCAACCCGCGCACATCCTCTCAAGGACCTGCCATGACCGACCATTACGACGCCCTTGAAACGCGCGATCCGGCCGAGCGCGAGGCCGCGTTGTTCGCCCGACTGCCCGAGGTGCTGCGCAAGGCGATGGCGGCGCCCGCCTATGCCAACCTGTTGAGGGGCACCGATCCCGCCTCCATCACCAGCCGGGAGGCGCTGGCGGGACTGCCGGTGCTGCGCAAGTCGGAACTGCCGGCCCTGCACAAGGCCGCCCCGCCGTTCGGCGGCTTCGTGGCCGACACGCCCGGCTCGTTCGCCCGGCTGTTCACCTCGCCCGGACCGATCTTCGAGCCCGAGGGCCGCCAGGCGGACCCCTGGCGCGGCGCCCGGGCGCTGTTCGCGGCGGGCTTTCGCGAGAGGGATGTGGTGCTGAACACCTTCAGCTATCACCTCACCCCCGGCGGCTTCATCTTCGATGCTTCCGCGCGGGCGCTCGGCTGTGCGGTGATCCCGGCGGGCCCCGGCAATACCGAGCAGCAATTCGAGCTGATCGAGGCCTATCGCCCGGTCGGCTATAGCGGCACCCCGGACTTCCTGAAGATCCTGCTCGACGCGGCCGCCACCGCCGGCCGTGACGTATCGTCGATCAAGCGCGCGCTGGTCTCAGGCGCGGCATTTCCGAAATCGCTGCAGGAGGAGATGAAGTCGCGCGGCGTCGAGGCCTACCAGGCCTTCGGCACCGCCGATCTCGGCCTGATCGCGTTCGAGACGGCGGCGCGCGAGGGAATGACGGTCAACGAGGACCTGATCCTGGAGATCGTCAAGCCCGGCACCGGCGATCCCGTTGCGCCGGGTGACGTCGGCGAGATCGTGGTGACCTCGCTCGATCCGCACCATCCCTGGATACGCCTCGCGCTCGGCGACCTGACCGCTGCCCTGCCCGGCGCGAGCCGGTGCGGGCGCACCAACATGCGCATCAAGGGCTGGATGGGCCGCGCCGACCAAACCACCAAGGTGAAGGGGATGTTCGTGCGCCCCGAGCAGATCGCGGAGATCGGCAAGCGCCATCCCGAGCTTGGACGGCTGCGCCTCGTCGTCACGCGCGCCGGCGAGGCCGACGCGATGACGTTGAGAGCCGAATGTGCCTCGGCGCCGGATACCCTGTTGAGCGAAGTTGCAGCGACGCTGCGTGCGGTCACCAAGCTGGGGGGCACCGTCGAACTCGTCGGCACCGGCTCGCTGCCGAACGACGGCAAGGTGATTGCGGACGAGCGATAGTTCTCGCGACTCGCCCGGGCGTGGTCAGTCCGCATTTGTCGTGCGCGGCATTGTGAACTAATGAGCTAGTTCATGCCTCGTGGAGACGAACGGATCATCACCTCATGAGCAGCGCTTCCGGAGATCAGCCGCGAAGACCAGCGGTCTTCTTCGATCGGGACGGCGTCCTGAACCAGGACATCGGTTACCTCTTCGAAAGCCACAGGCTGCTCTGGATCGACGGCGCGCGCGAGGCGGTCAAGGCGGTCAACGACATGGGGTATTTTGCGTTCGTCGTGACCAACCAGTCGGGCGTCGCAAGGGGTCTCTACGAGGAGACGCACGTCCGGCAGCTTCACGAGTGGATGGCCGATGAGCTCGGCAGGATCGGCGCGCATATCGACGCCTTCGAATACTGCCCGTTCCATCCTGAAGGGACGGTTGAACGATATCGGCAGGTCAGCCACCGGCGCAAACCGTCGCCGGGCATGATCAATGATCTGCTGGAACGCTTTCCGGTCGACGTCGAACGCAGCTTTCTGGTCGGCGATCAACCGACGGATCTCGAGGCGGCACGTGCGGCCGGGCTGAAGGGCTACCTGTTCTCAGGCTCCAATCTGGAGCTGTTCCTGAGGCCCCTGCTGCTCGGGAGCTGAAGACCACAGCGTCAGGCGCGTGGTCGCGATCGCGATCAGAACTTCCGGATCAGCTCGATCACCTCGTCCTGCTGCTGGCGCGTGATCTCAGCGAACATCGGCAGCGAGAGAATCCGGCCCTGATCGCGATGCGCGTTGGGGAACTGCTCCGGCCGATGCTCGAACCGCGCATAGGCCGGCAGGAACGGCAGCGCGGTGGGATAGTTGATGGCGGTCTGCACGCCGTTGGCGTTGAGATGGGCGGCGAGCGCGTCGCGGCGCGGATGCCTGATCGTGTAGAGGTGATAGACGTGGCTGCGTGCCGGCGCGACCTCGGGCACCACGACATCCTCGATCTGGTTGAGGCCGGCATCATAGACCTCGGCCGCGGCCTGTCGGGCCTCGGTCCAGGCGGCGAGGTGCGGCAGCTTGGCCGAGAGGATCGCCGCCTGCATGCCGTCGAGCCGGCTGTTGATGCCTTCGATGTGGTGCTGGTGCTTCACCAGTCCACCATGGCGCGCCAGCATGGCCATCTGCTCGGCGAGCGCCGCGTCGCTGGTGACGACCGCGCCGGCATCGCCCATCGCGCCGAGATTCTTGCCGGGATAGAATGAATAGGTCGCGGCCGCGCCGAAGGTGCCGACCATGCGGCCCTTGTAGCGCGCGAGATGGGCCTGGGCGCAATCCTCGACCACCCACAGCCTGTGCTTCTGCGCGATCGCCATGATCGAGTCCATGTCCGCGGGCTGGCCGTACAGATGCACCGGGATGATGCCGACCGTGCGCGGCGTGATCGCGGCCTCGATGGCCGCCGGATCGATCGTGAACGTCGCCTCGTCGGTGTCGCAGAAGACGACGGTGGCACCGGAATGGGTGATCATCGCCGCGGTCGAGATCCAGGAATGCGCCGTCGTAATCACCTCGTCGCCCGGCTTCACCTTCAGCGCCCGCATGGCAAGGTAAAGCGCGTCGGTGCCGTTGGCGCAGGACACGCAATGAGCGACCTCGGCCGCCGCCGCAAATTCGCGCTCGAAGGCGTCGACATAGCTGCCGCGAATGAAGGCGTTGTCGCGGATCACGCCGGCGATCGCAGCGTCGATCTCGCCCTTGATGGACTGGTATTGCAGTTGCAGGTCGGCATACGGCACCGCCATCGATATTCCCCTATTGCCCTATTGGCTCGTCAGCAGCCGGCGCGCCGGATTGCCGGCATAGGTGCCTGATATCGTGATGTCCTTGGTCACCACCGATCCGGCGCCGATGACGACGTCGTCGACGATCCTGACCGGCATGATCGTCGCATTGGAGCCGATCGACACCCGGTTGCCGATCACCGTCTCGCGCCACAGCTCCTTGCGTCCACGCGCCGGGCCGCCGGTGGAGAACGTGTCGTTGACGAACATCACACCGTGGCCGACGAAACAATCCTCGCCGATGGTGACGAGCTCGCAGACGAAGGCATGCGACTGCACGCGGGTGCGCGCCCCCACGATCACGCCCTTCTGGATTTCGGTGAAGGGGCCGACGAAGCAGTCGTCGCCGAGCTTGCAGCCATAGAGGTTGCAGGGCTCGACGATCTTGACGCGTTCGCCGAACGCGACATCGCGCACGGTGGCCTGATGCACCTCCGGCCGGTTCACGAAACGACGCCCAGCCGGCTCAGCCGTGGCGTGAAGCGCAGCGCGACCTCCTCGCCGGTCTCGATCGACTCATAGAGGGCCGAGATCAGCTCCAGGCTCTTGCGGCCCTCGAGCCCGTCGACCAGCGCGGCGCGCTGGTTCACCAGACAATCGACCACATGGTGATAATAGGCCTGATGGCCGAAGCCGTAGACGTTGGGCGGGTTGACCGAGAACTTCTCCACGACGTCCTTGTCCGACGGCAGCTCGTCGACAAAGCGCCAGTGCCGGATCTGATTGACCGCGAAGCCCGAAATCTCGACCGTGCCCTTTTCGCCCAGGATCGAGAGCGAGCCCTCAAGATCGGTCGGGCGCGCCGCGGTGGTCGCCTCGATGATCCCGAGCGAGCCGTTGCGGAACTTCAGCGTCGCGACGGCCGTATCCTCGGTTTCGATATTGGCCAGTGCCGTTGCCGCGCGCGCATGCACGCTCACCACGTCGCCGAAGAACCACTCCAGCATGTCGACATGGTGGCTTGCCTGATTGGTCAGCACGCCGCCGTCATAGGCCCAGGTGCCGCGCCAATCGTCCTGGTCGTAATAGGCCTGGTCGCGGCACCAGCGCACCCGGACCGTCCCCAGGATGAGTTTGCCGAAGCGGCCGGCGTCGAGCGCCTCGCGCGCCTTGACCACCGGCACGTTGAAGCGGTTCTGCTTGACGATGAACATCTTGACGCCGGCCTGGTCGCAGGCCCGGATCATGTCGTCGGCGTCCTGCAGCCGCAGCGCCATGGGCTTCTCAACCACGATGTGCTTGCCGGCCTTGGCGCAGGCGATCACATGCGCGGGATGCAGCCCGCTCGGCGTCAGCACGGCGACGGCATCGATGTCCTTCCGCGCCAGGAATTCGTCCATGTCGTAATGGGCCGCAACGCCGAACTTCCCGGCAACCGCATCGGCGCGCGCGCGGATCGGATCGCAGACCGCGACCAGGCTCGCTCCCTCGATGTGATTGCCACCCAGGAGATCCGAGTGACGCTTGGCGATACGCCCGCACCCGAGCAGGCCAAATCTGATCATGCAACAGGCCCTGTCTTGTCTCGTGGCCGGCCATTGCAGCCGGCCGAAGAGCCGAGGGAACAAGCGGCCTTGCGAGCCGCGCGATAACGTCCATTACCCAGAAAACTCGGGGTAAGGCAAGGCCATGCACCAGTCAGGCGGCGTGGCCGCGGCACCACGATTTCGCGCTGCCTCGGCGCGCTTGGCCTTTGTGAGCGTGGCAAGGGTGCTTGCGACAAGCCTCGCCAGGTAACGGCGATCCGATCGGGGACATCCGCTCCCCTACCCCGCGGAGCAACAAGCGGCATTTGCGTTATTAACCAGGAATAATAGGATGAAGGACCGGCATTGTTCTTGTCGTCTTATCGGCGTCGTGCCATGCCCCTGGCTCGAAAGGCGGCATCGGTTGGCGATCGCGGGTTAGTCTGCCGAATACGATGACTATCCACGAGACGGTCCAAACGCGCAGCCCGATACGGCGGTAGGTGAGAATGAACGATCGCGCTATTCAGCTGGAGCCTGGTTTCGGATGGCGCCAGGCAAAGCTTGCCCTGCTTGCCTATGCCCACGTCGTGGTTTGCTGCATCTCGCTGTACTGCATCACGATCACCGATTCCTTCCCGGGTGTCATCGCCTTCGACAAGTCACACCTGGCATCCGCAATCGTCAACGTGTTGGCGTTCAGTCCCGTCGTCATCCTGTTCGCAATCAGTCGCTTCAGCTTTGGCTATCTCGTCGGCTTCTATTTCTACATCATGGTCCTGGGGTATCTCTGGCTGATCGAATTTTCGGTGCTCGATTACGATCATCGCCTGGCGCTCGCCTCGATCGTGCTTTCGGCGCTCGCATTCCTCGCCCCCGTGCTGTTCATCACCGCGCCGGTACGGCAGGCCGTCGTCATGCCGGCGCGCGCCTTTCACATGATGCCTTCCGTCATCCTGATTGCCTCGGCCGCAATCATCGGCATCGGGTCTCTCTACAACCTCAAGCTGGTCGATCTCGCCGAGATCTACAAATATCGCGCGGAGCTCGCGTTGCCCGGCGTCCTGCGATATGCGGTCTGGATGGTCTCGAACGCCCTGTTGCCGTTCGCCTTCGCCTGCTTCGTCGCCAGCAAGCGGATCTGGCAGGCAGGGGCCGCTCTGCTTCTGATGCTGATGTTCTACCCGATCATGCTGACCAAGATGGCGCTGTTTGCTCCGGTCTGGCTGCTGTTTCTCGCGCTGATCTGCAAGCTGGCTGAGGCCAGGGTCACGACGATCCTGTCGTTTTTCCTGCCTATCCTGATCGGCACTATCCTGTTCTTCCTGGTCAAGGCCGAGGTGCTGCCGCTCAAGCCCGCACTGGTTTATTTCGGCACCGTCAACACCAGGATGGTTGCGATCCCGTCGCTCGCGCTTGAAGTCTACAACAACTACTTCTCGGCGCACCCGCTGACCCATTTCTGCCAGATCAACGCGTTGAAGCTCGTGGTTGCATGCGCCTATGACGAGCCGATATGGGCCGTCATGGCCAAGGCCTACGATCTCGGCGCCTTCAACGCTTCGCTGTTCGCCACCGAAGGGGTCGCTTCGGTCGGCCTCGTGCTCGCCCCGGTATCCGCGCTGGGCTGCGGCCTGATCATTGCCCTCGGCAATCGCCTGTCGTCCGGCTTGCCCGCGCAATTCGTGCTGCTCTCCGCGGGGCTGCTCCCCCAGGTTCTCCTCAATGTACCGCTTTCGACCGCCTTGCTGACGAACGGCACCGGGCTGCTGTTCTTGCTCTGGTACGTTACGCCGCGGTCAGCATTCGACCAGACGGCAGCGTCGACGACTGCGGCAAGCGAACGCCTGCAAAATGGGGGCTTGCAGCAGGTCGTCCTGAACTGAATCGAGCAGCGGAGGCTACGAAGCTTCAGTACTCGGCAGTTACGCTTCGATCAACCTAAGCCAAGCCGCCAGAACTCAACAAACGCGTGACATTATAGGCTGCGCGACCGGTCCCGTATTCCTCTATCTCGCGCCGAACGGCCTGCGCCGGTTGCATCCAGAGCCGATTCCAGCCGTGTGCAATCGTTTCCGTCCACTCGGTTTCGTCACGCAGTGTGGTGCAGGGCACGCGATGGAAATAGGCCTCCTTCTGGACGCCTCCCGAGTCCGTATAGACTTCAATTGCGTTGTGCAGAAGCTTGGCCATATCGAAGTAGCCGACTGGATCGATGATCTTCAAGCCGTCGAGAGCAACTCCCATACGCAAAGCCGCCTGTCGGGTGCGCGGGTGCAGCGGTAGAACAACAGGGTATTTCTGCGACTGATCCTGCAGAAACCGCACGACGGCCAGAAGCTGCTCCCGGTCGTCGGTGTTTTCAGCGCGATGGATCGTAGCAAGCGAATATGTCTTCGGGACCAGCCCGAGGCTGGTGAGTATGGTCGAACTTTCCTCGGCCTTGTCCGTCACGAACAAAGTCGCATCGTACATCACGTCGCCGACGTGATGTACGCCCTTGGTTACGCCCTCGGCGGCGAGATTGGCAACGGCCGCGGCCGTCGGACAGAAATTCAACGTGGCAAGATGGTCGGTTACCAACCGATTGATTTCCTCCGGCATCCGGCGATTGAACGAACGAAGCCCCGCTTCAACGTGCGCGACCGGAATGTGCAACTTCGACGCCGCGAGCGAGCCGACCAAAGTCGAATTGGTGTCACCATAGACGACAACCCAGTCGGGCCTTTCCGTGAGCAGGATAGGCTCGATCGCGATCAGCATACGTCCCGTCATGTCGGCGTGACCACCGCCATGGATATCGAGATGATGCTGCGGCTTTGGAATATCCAGCTCCTCGAAGAACACGTCGGACATGTTCGGGTCGAAATGCTGACCGGTATGCACCATTACTTCCGTGAGTCCGTTGGTCTCGCGGATCGCACGACTGACAGCCGCCGCCTTGATGAATTGCGGACGGGCGCCGACAACCGTGAGAATCTTCAGCATTCAGGAATACCTTGCGACATCGGGCAGCTGCGCAACGTGATTTCGCATGCAGCCGATGATGCGCTCGCGATTTGCGCGCGTCCAATCGATGGTTTTCCGAAGACCATCCTCGTGCGCCACGGTCGCGACGAAGCCGAGTTTCTCACGCGCCTTGGCCGGATCGCCGAAGCGCTGCCCGGACCTGTCCCAATCCCGCGCCGGCGTCAGCGCGATCGGCGTCACATTGCCAACGATGGAATTCACGCGGGTCGCCAGTTCAAGAATGCTGGTTTCGACGCCAGAGGCGAGATTGTAGATTTCGCCGGGCTCGCCCGAAAGCGCGCACGCCATCAATCCTCTCGCCATGTCTTCCACATAGATGAAGTCACGAGATGCGATCCCGCCGTTCTCAACCGGCAAGGCGTCGTCGTGCAGCGCTCTCCATATGAAAGTCGGCGTAACGTTTCTCCATACGGTATGCACCGTTCCGCGCCAGCGGCCGGCGCCAAGAATCTCGCCGGGACCGTAAACGTTCTGAAAGCGCGCCTTCACAAACGGCAGCTTGTACCGCGCAAAGTAGTAGTTGCCGTACATCTCGCCGATCAGCTTCGAAATCGAGTACGGACTGTCGTGAAACAGAGAAACCGGCGCATCCTCTCGCGTAGCCTCGGCCCCTTGGAAGGTCTTCTCGGCCACGGCACAGCCTGCGGCGGCGTACACAACCTTCTGTAACGAGCCAATGCTCTTGAGCCTTTCAAAGAGCTTCAGACTTGTGAGCGTATTGTTCTCGTGATCCGCGAGCGGATCGGCGATCGACGACTGATTGCCGTGATAGCAGGCCAGGTGAAACACGTAGTCCAGATTTTCCGGCAACGCCGCAAGAACTGCGTCATCCGCGATGGAGTTCCGAATGAATTCGACCCGTGGATCGTCCGGCACGTTTGAAATGTCAGCCGACAACAGGTTGTCGACTATGACGACCCGAGCTGGTGCCTGCTCCAGCAGCTTCTTGACGAGATTTGATCCGACGAATCCAGCCCCGCCAACGACAAGGACAGTGGCTCCATTGAAAGAATTCATCTTCACCCCTTAGGTGCAGCCAGGTGACTGTAGACGTCCGTCACTCCGTGGGCGTCGTACCACGAGAGCTGCCGCCGAATTGTCTCTTGAAACGAAACCTTTGCCTTCCAGCCCAGGACCTCTTGCGTCCTGGTAGGATCCGGTACCACGGACGGAACATCATCCTCTCCGACAGGCACCACCTTGACATCCGGATCGGCCGGCAGCTGCAGATGCGATCGGACCAGATCGTATACGTCCTTGATGGAATGTCCCGTTCCGCTGGATACGTTGAAGATGCCGGTCGGCGCGCCGTCGCCCGTCGCAATGTCTACTGCGGCGAGGAAATCGGACATATCGAGGAAATCCCGGTAGGCCGCCGTGCAGAAGCATGCCTGTCCCGCCTTCAGTCGCTTGTAGAAGGTCGGGATCGGACCGATTGCGAGGCGCGGGCCCGCGACGTTCGCAAGGCGCAGGGAAACGAAAGGCAGGCCGCTCATGGCCAGATATTGCTCGCCGGCAACCTTTGAAATGCCATAGCTCGTGAACGGCCGCAGCGGATGCTCGACGGCAATAGGCGTGCTCTCGGGACGCCCGTAGCACAAGACGGTCTGGAAATTTATGATCCGGCGAATACCCGCGGTCCGCGCGAGTTCAATGAGATTCGCGGTTCCCTCAACGTTCGTTGCGATGTCCTCACGCCAGTTTGCCGGATCCTTATAGGAAGCGGCCGAATGTACCAGGTGAGTTGGAGAAAATTCGGCAAAGGCTTTCGCCACCAGATCACGATCGGCAATCGAACCTTCGACGAGATGTAAGCCCGGAAGCGCGGGCACGACCTCACGCTTGCCGGTCGCGAAATTGTCGATGACAAGGATTTCGTGCCCCTGCGGCAACCAGTGCTCGATAAGATTCGAGCCGAGGCACCCCGCCCCGCCAGTGATAATGATGCGCATCGAACTTGATCCGATCAGGTGCGGATTTCCGCACGCGCTTCCTTCAGGTGTGTGTAGCCACCGACGACGCCCTCCCTCTGCCAGCGCTCAACCGACAGACGGGCGATCTCATCGAGCGACGTGAACTCAACTGCGCCGAAGTCCTTGAACGTGCGTTCGGGGTCCAGAAGGATGGAAGCGGCATCATCCGGACCAAGCGGCTTAACCTCGGGCTCCGGATAGTCGTTGATCTTCATTGCCCGCACGACTGCGTCGTAGAGCTCCTTGATCGCGACGTCCTTGCCCGAGGAAAAATGATAGGTGCCGCGACCGACCCCATCGGCGGCCCTGACAACGACCTTTGCCAAATCACCCGCATAACAAAAGTCCCGCCGGGCTGGCGTAACGAAACACTTCTGTCCCTTCGCCAACCGGCCATAGAAAATCGGCAGCGGACCGGATACGTTTCTTGGTCCGATTACGTTGGCGAGCCTGAAAGTGACCCAATCCACGCCAGAAAACTGCACGTAGTTCTCCCCGGCCGTCTTCGAGATAGCATAGCTCGAATTGACGGGATTGATCGGATGATCGAGTGGGATCGGGGACTGTAGCGGCTTGGTGCCATAGCAAAGCGCCGTCTGAAAGTAGATCAGGCGAGATACGCCGAAGGTCTTGCAGGCCTTCGCGACGTTTGCCGTGCCGACGGCATTCACCAGAGCGTCGGTTCCCCAATCCTCCGGGTCCTTGTAGGACGCCGCGGTATGAACGACGATCTCGGGCCGAAAATCTGAAAACAGTCGATTGATCACGTCCGCATTCGCGATCGTGTCTTCGACCAAGGTCAGGTTTTCATGTTTGGTCAGATTGTCGGCCCGGCCGGTCGTATAGTTGTCGATCGCAACCACCTCGTCGCCGCGCGACAAGAACATATCGATGACGGTTGATCCGACCTGGCCGGCGCCGCCGGTGACAAAGATTTTCATCCGATTACCCAGATTTGAGAAAGTCAGCTACTGTTGCTAAATCCGGTAGTAGTCCCGGTACCATTTGACGAAGCGCGCGACACCTTCCTCGATTGGTGTCGCGGGCCGAAAGCCGATATCCCGCTCAAGATCCTTGACGTCGGCGTAGGTCGCCTCGACATCGCCGGGCTGCATCGGCAGCATCTCCCTCACCGCCACCTTACCCAACTCCTTCTCGAGGAGCGAGATGACATATGTCAGTTCCTCGGGCTTGTTGTTCCCGATATTGTAGATCTTCCACGGAGCGCTGCTGGTCGCTCGGTCGGGTTTGTCGCTGTTCCAATCCTGGAGGCCCTGCGGCGCTCGATCGATGAGACGAACGACGCCCTGGCTAACGTCGTCGACATAGGTGAAGTCCCGACGCATTCGACCGTGATTGAAGAGCCGGATTGGCTCTCCAGCCAGAATGGATCTGGCAAAAATGAACATCGCCATATCGGGACGGCCCCACGGGCCATACACCGTGAAAAAACGCAGCCCCGTCGTGGGAAGGCGATAAAGATGGCTATAGGAATGAGCCATCAACTCGTTTGCCCTCTTGGAAGCCGCGTAGAGACTGATCGGATGATCGACGCCATCTTCGGTCGAGAACGGGAGCTTGGAGTTTGCGCCATAGACCGAGGATGACGACGCGTAAACCAGGTGTTGACATCCGTTATGCCGGCATCCCTCCAGGATGTTGAGGAAGCCCTGCATATTCGCGTCGACATACGCGTGCGGATCTTGGATTGAATATCGGACGCCGGCCTGCGCAGCCAGATGAATCACCTTGGCAAAGCGACACCGATCGAACAGCGCTTTCGCCTCCCGAAGTCGGAGGCCAAGCGGTCTTAGGAAGACAAATATGTCTGGCAACTCCTTGGCTCACAGAACGACATGGCTAC
>NZ_JASAUT010000130.1:0-6040 GCF_029952935.1 Bradyrhizobium sp. Mp19
CCCCGCGTTCAGCATAACCCGGCAGGAATCCACTTAAATCCAGCGGGGCGCTGTCCAAACAACCGGGGCCAGCTCTGTTCCTCGTTCATTCGCTCTCTCCTCGGCTATCCAAGGAGGGGGCAATTCCTCGTGACGTCGAGGGGGCAGTTTTCGATGGCGCGCGCGACAGCGAGCCGACTTTGTTGTATCAGTCTGGCTCTGCCCTTTGGCAGAGCCAGAAAGCCAAACAAGCTCGGCCGAAGCTGTCTCGATGGGAGAACTCCAGCCATCTTGGGACGTCAAACAGCACGCGCCATGTTCGATGCGGAGCGCGTTTTCGTACGATCGCTGTCGCTACTGTCGATCAGGTTGGCAGCAGCCATGTGCACTCCACGACAACATACTCCGGAATGCTGTCCAGCGAGGACTTGCCGACGGCCCGAATTTGACGCGTCTGAATGCCAACGGGCGATCGAAGCGATTACCCCTTCTGGGAGTAAAGAGTCGGAATTCGGTGGAGGAGCTCGCCCGGACCTCAACGACGAAAAATCAATGGGGCCGCGAGACGATGCAGTCCCGCGGCCTCGCCACCGGAATTTAGTGAAAAGACAGTTTAAGTATAAAATCCCTCAGCCGGTGTTCTTTCAAGTAGAACACCGTGTTCCAACACTTGCCAATCCGGACAGCTACGGGGAAACGCGTGCAACCGCAGACCAATGCGGCCGCGAGATCGATGAAGAAGCCGGTAAAATTACGGTTCGCCTGTCCTATTCGCCTGTCATAACGGGTGCCAAGCGTCGAAAGAGTGTATCAGCGAGCAGAAGCAGCGCTCGATGCTATGCGCTGTTTGTAGTCGTCGGCGTCGTGCGTAATGGTGATCCTGCAGGTGCCGTTTGAGCGTATCATTGCTGTTGCGCTGATTGCGCGATGTTCGTGCATAACTGCCGGTTGCCGAGGCCCGCTTCAGCGTACGGCTTCCGTTCGCTTAAACCATTTCCTCGGTAAGCCAATGTAGTAGCCGCGCATGCGAAGCTCTGCCTCTCATCTATTGATGTGTTTCGCAAGCGGAACACACCACCGACACGATTGATTATTGCCTCACGCATCTCACGCGCATCGCGTGACGGAGACTTCGCGACGACCGACCTAGTGCTGACGCCAGAGGCCGCCACGCCAGCGGCCGGATCGGTACTCGCGGCTCGTTGCTGGGAAGTCCGGCCTTCAGACCGGCGTGTCGTAGGTGATGGGATAACGCTCTGGAAACGGCCCTCCTGCGTAGTCAATCTCCGCGGCGGGACGGACGCCCCGGATTTGCAGGATGCGGCGAACGATTTCCGGAACTTGGATGCGGCTGATCTGGTCGCCGAGGCAGGTGTGCATCCCGTAGCCCAGATGCATGTAGACCGACTCCGGCCGGTCGATCGCGAAGCTGGACGGCGCCGGCAGTTGCAAGCCATCGCGCATCGCCGACCGGGTCGAGATCAGCACCGTGCTGCCGGCCTTGATTGTCGTCGCGCGCAGCGAGCCCTTGGCTATCCGGTAATCGGTCCGGCAGTGGCGCACCACGAACGGATTGATCGGGTTGAAGCGCAGCGCTTCCCAGCAATAGCGATACATCAGATGGTCGTTGTTGCTGCTGGCGACGTCGATGGCCTCCTTCAGGATCCTCGGGCGCTTGAACAACTCGTCGAGCAGCTGCACGATGGCCGCCGATGTGGTCTCAATCCCGCCGACCAGTGTGCCCATCATATTGGTAATAATGCGTTCGTCGGCGAAGCCGATCGAATCGTCAAAATGGCTATTCAGCAGGCGGCTGAACACGTCCTCGAGCGGCGCCCCATTTTTCAGCTGCTCGCGCCGCTGCGGGAGCAGTTGTGTCAGATAGGCGCGCATCTCCTGCCCAGCGTCAATGTTGTCCTGGTGCACCTTCGGATCTTTGTCCAGGTTGTGAAACATGTCATATTGCGTCGCGCGCGACCAGCGGAACATCGAGGCCAGATCGGGGCCGGGAAAGCCGAAATATTCTCGGGTCAGCTGAATGGGCACCAGGCGCGACAACGTGCTGACCACCTCGATCTGGTTCTGGGTATAGATCTGCTTTTCGACAGACGCATTGGCGAGGCTGCGCACCTTCTGGCGAATTGCCGGCAGATCCTCCATGCGCATGAAGGCGCGCATGATACCCTTGTCGCGCTGGTTTATTTCGGTGCAGTCGCGGCCGAGCATGAAGGGGCCGACCGAAGGGTCCATCATTGGCGCATAGGTGACGTTGAAGATGTCGGGGCGGCTCAGCGCTTCCTGCACGTCGGGGAAGCGGGTGATGAACACCGGCCCCGCGGCGCCCAACGCCAGGTTGGGCCTGACGCGCCGGATGAATGCGAACAATGCATCCGGATGTTTGGCGATCATCCATTTCAGGAACTTCGCCGCCGGCCCCTGTTTCTGTTCCGCCATTGCTGCCGCACCCTAACTCCGAAAAGCTTCGCCTGGTCGGTCGATCCGGGCTTCCGTCCACCTTTCCCCCTGCGGGAGCGAGATGGTCTTCGCTATTGCTCCAGTTGGAGCTGACCCAATCAATTTCAGATCGACTTGAGGAACTCGATGATTGCGTTGCGCTCCTCCGGAGACAGCGCAGGGCCAATGACGCCCTCATGCTTCTCGTTCGAGAATTCGTGGCCGGTATTGCGATTGGCGGGCCTCGACGTATCGATGATGAAGTAGCCCTTGCTGTCGTAGGTCCTGCCTTCAGGAGCGACCGTCCGTGTCACGATACCGACGCGGACAGGATCGAAGCTGGGCTCACCGAGCAGGAAGACTTGTGGGCGCTCCGCAACCGGGCTGAGCAGATCGTAGATCGTCGGCACCGAGCCGTTGTGCAGGAACGGCGCAGTCGCCCATACGCCGTTCAGCGGACGCGCCTTATAGCCGAAACCTGCCGCTAGACAGTTCGGCCGATCGCCTTCGATCTCCGCTTGGACCGTCCCGGTCGACCGAAGCCATTCGTCGATGCCGGATTGGACCACGGCGCCGAGCGCAAGCGCGTAGAGTTGCATCGCATGGTCCGAGAGGTGGATCGTATCCAGCGTGTTGTCAGCCTTCCGTTGGCAGACATCGATGTCGAGGCCGAGCCCTGGGCTGCTCTGGCCCGCCCTGGCCAGTTCGCTGCCGGCGGTGTCCACGGTGCGATTGCGCAGCACGTCGCCCTGGGCCGGATCGGTGCCGATATGGCTTTGCTTGATGATCTTGACGTTGAGTACGGATTCCCTCGTCTGCTTCTCCTGCCCATCGCGACCGCGCTGGATAGGGCCGAAGTTCTTCCAGAACTCCGCGTCCGGGGCCTTGCCGTGCACGATGTCCGGCGTCAGCGCTGGAAGATGGCAGCCGCTGCAATGTTTGTCGTAGAGTTGGGCTCCCACGGCGGCCTTGGCTTTGTCGATCGCAGGAAAGCTGTCGGGCCAGGCTGGCGCATTCAGTCCGGTGAAGGCTTTCGCCACCAGCGGCAGGTCCTTTCCAGCGAGCTGTTGTTCGATCCAGTGCAGATTATCGAAGGGGATGCTGCTGGCAAAACGTCCCCCCTTGGGCGGGGCGGTGAGGTTGAGCTCCGCCGAAACCCCCATCGCCTCGCCGGCATTGCGCACCAATGGCTGCATAATCGAGCCGTCGTACTGCACCCAATCGAACCATGACGATGTCCAGATGTGCGGGTAGCTGACAGGGGCGTTGAGGTTGACGTAGTTGCCGTAGCGCTTGGGGTCGAGTGCGAACACCTGGTTGCCGATGCGATTGAGCGCATCGAGGCGGGTAAACCCTTCCGTGACGTCGATCCCAGCGGGCTGATCGATCAGAGCACCAAGTATTCCATCGAGCTCCTTGGACAGTTGGACGCGTGTAAGATCGCTGTACTCGGTTCCTAAAACGCGCTTCGCGAACCGCCCGAAGCGACCGTCGAAGAAGGGTAGCTTTGCCGACAAAGCGGTCTGTGCGAGCGCAGCGCGGAGCGCATTTGTCAATTGACCGAGATCGGTCACGGCGGGGCCGCCTTCAATGACATAGCGCTTCTCTTTGAAGATCAGTTGGCCGGTATGGCACGCGGCACAGGTCAATCCAACGGCAGTCTCCTTACGCGAAAGTCCGCGGATCGACTGAAACGGCGAATATGCAAAGCCGATCGGCAAACCGTACTCATTGTTCTCGCTTTCGGCAGACTCTATGAATCCAAACCGCAGTAAATAGCGGTTGTCAGAAAACCGTTCTCGTTTGAAAAAGGGGATAGCGAAAGGCGAGTTCAGCGGCGCTTCCAGGGCGAGAAACCATGACAGCGGGATCGGTAAGGTCTGCGTGCCCTGGGCTTTATGATGGAATCGATCGGCGTCTTCGGCGTTCCAGCCCTGATCGAGCGAAACCTGCTCGCTCGCGGAAACCGGTTCAGGGAGACCAGGCGGCGTCAGAGCTTCGATTGTCGCGCCAAGCTGGGAGCTGGTCATGACTGCGATCAAAGCAATGACCACGATGATCGCCAGAAGAACAAGAAAGCGTCGCCACCAAAGGCGCCGAATTGCGCTGGTAACTGTCGACATGGCTCCCCCGTGTCAGCGAACGGCCTCCAGCAGAGAGCCGTGCAAACAGTAATACTACAACTACATGATCTTGTAGGCTTACCCCTGCTGTTGACGTCCTTGAGACGCGATCACTATTCTTTCTGACGTCACAATCGGTGGTCTGTGGAATGGGCGAACTTGACCGCATAACAAGAACATCTAGAGCGTTCGGACGAGCTCTTGTTCGAGCCGCCATCCCATCCTCGCGATCGAATTTGCAGTGACGTTGGGTCCGCTGTGGGAGATCGGGGGGCTGTAATCCGCGGGAACGCGAGCGAACGGAATTGGCCGGGCGCCTGAGGGCAATAGGCTCGCACTCGGAGATCAGGACTCCGTAGGGCGCAATGACCATGAGCATACATCCGGCCACGCCGATCACGATGATGCAGACGGCGAATTCGAGCCAAGCAACGCGGCTACCATTTAACGGCTTCGTTTGGCAAGCACGATGACGGCGCGGCTGACCTGAATTAGCAGCATCGGCGTCAGGCTGTAGCCCGCGACAATGCTCCACATCGTGAGCGTCGGTGGCAGACGTGGAAGACCTCTGTCATCGGCGGCCAGTAGAGAGGGACTGCGAGCAGAGGGCCGTACAGGCCGAGCGCAGCCAGACCCATGGATTGCGCGTGAACTCGTTGAAAACGGTACCGGAGCGGCTGCTGCGCATGGCGACGACGCGCCAGAGTTGTGCGAATGCGACGGCGAGGAATGTGGTGGTGACTATGGCCTCGCCCGTCCAGCCGGGCCGAAACCGCCAGTGTCCCCGCGGTTCTCGCGCTTACGAAGGAAGGCCTCATATCCCTCCGGGTCAACCTCCTTCAGGCGGTTCAGCGCGCGCTTAGCTTCCAGATCGGCGGACTTGCTATGACGCTGTTTGATCTTTTTACTTTTGCTTCCATCTCTGCGAGCTGTCCCGTTGCTGTTGGTACACTCTCGGGTATTGTCTCGAGCTTCGCGCTTGGTCGCGTCTCTTCGAGGCCTTCGACGCACCGATTGGGATGACGAGATGCTGCGGCTCGAATTGAACGACCTTCTCGAAGGTGGGTTTGAGCCGCTCGACGATCTGCACGAGGCCGTCCAGGCGCTGCTCGACCATCCGCGGCGGCGGCGGCGGCGGCTCCGGCGGCCTGCTGCCCGCAGGGCTGATCCAAGCGACCAAGTTTGCATCGTCGCTGTTGAAATGGTTGAAGTCGAGTCGACGTCAGCATCGTCACCTCCGGAGACGTCGGCGTCGCGGCACCGGAAGCTCTGGCAGTATTCCGAGAACGGCACGATCCCCGGCACCGACGACACCTAGCAAGGGATCGACTGCATGGCCCATCCTTCCGCGCAAACGCTCGGGTACCCACGCTAGTAGCCGTGTGCGAGCAGTAACGCCGTCGTGGTCTAGTCATCTGGAACGGAAGTTCGTGACATTAGTTGATCGCTCGGATCTCTAGAGAGGAGAGCGCTCGTGGCGAATG
>NZ_JASAUT010000131.1:0-6020 GCF_029952935.1 Bradyrhizobium sp. Mp19
TCCCTGCGTCACGAGCCCGGCGTAGCCCTCTCATCATGGTCGACGCTCCACTTCCATCCTGTTCGCCGCGCGGCATTCAAGGCCAGGCTGTTAGACCTCACCTATTTCTACACCCGTCAGAACGCTGACCGGCTCGGGCAGTTCTTCACTCACGAGCTGAACAGCATCTACTACAAGGTAGAATACACCACGGTGCGCGGTCAGCCGACGTTGCGGTTCAAGAAAGGCGCCAGCCACTACGACCTGATCCGCGGTTCATGGGCCGAGAAGTTGGAGTTTGATTGGCCGACTTCCGGTTAAGCGATTTATCAAACGCCCGTCCGCTTCGCGGACCTAAGACCCCACGCCGCCCGCCCGATGGGCGCTACAAGATGACGTAGGGCTGTAGACACTGGGCGGTGGAGAGAGCGGTGCCTGGGATGGGTGTCTGCGCCATCCACGGTTTATTTGCCGTCCTAGGGAACGCCTGACGAAGCTGGAGCGTTGTTTCCATGAGTGTCAGGCGACGCTCAACCCAAACGGCTCCAGTTGCTCTCCGGCTACTGGGGCCGTTTTGACGTGCGAACGGCGGCAGAACACCTGACACGCAATTGACACGCAACACCCTGCCCCGTGATGCATTTTGCTGCAATTTAGTGCCCCCGAGCGCCCAAACCACCTGACAAACTCTGAACGTTCTCAGGAGGATAAGAAAAATGCGATATCTGCACACGATGACGCACGAATGAATGACCACTACCGCTTCAACAATTCACTGACGTCGATGCCCAGCGCTTTGGCGAGTTTTCCCAACATTGTAACTGACGCGCTGTAACTGCCGGTCTCAAGCTGACTGATATAGCTCCGGTCCACTTTTGCCCGAAACGAGAGCTCTTCTTGGCTCAACTTCCTTTCGTGGCGAATCCGCCGCAGATTCCGGGCAACGATTTGCTTCATCTCGTCCATCGAAGGCGAGATGCTTCTTGTTGAGTAAACTCATCAATTGAGTATACTCAACAAAAAGGAGAGCCACGCGTGTTGGCTGATCTTGAACCCTTCGTTGAATTGCCAGGACATCAATGCCTCGGGTACGCGGGCGATGTGTTCCGTTTCGGATACCGTTGCAAGCGAACAGGTGCTCCGTTCGCAATTGTTGAAATCCCGGCTTCGACGGTCACCAAGTTCGTTCGATTGAAGACCTCGGTTCGAGTGACGCCCGATGGAAAGGTCGTCGCCGAGGCTGAAATTGCAAACGATCATGGCGCGCTTGGCCGCAGTTCTGAAGGAACCTCCGTGGTCCAACTGATTGAAGAAACCTTGCACGTCGACAACCTGCGCATGGAGGAGGCCAGCCCGCGCGAACTGAAGAGCTTGCTGCAAGAGCTCGAGGTTTCCATCCAGCGGGTTAAGGCTACGCTCGCGACCATGCATGCGGAAGGGCTCACGGCGTCGATCTCGACGTAAGACGATCCCGTTTTGGAAGTCCTCCGGTACCCGTTTGCGCCGGAGTGGCAGATATGTGCGTGCGTGAACCGCGCATCACGGCTTTGCGCTCTATAGCTCATTGAGGAGTATGAATTGCTCAGGCTGTAATCGTCTGCGCTGCGAGCGACCTTGATCCTGATTTTCGGTCCAGCCTCGCCATGGACGGCCCGCCGCCCGGCGCCCGCGAACTCTAGGCGATATAGTCGATGGCAATCACGAGATCATGTCTCGCGTCATCCCTGCCGGGGGAACACAACACGGCTGTGCGGGTGACCGATGTTGAAGTGATCCGCCGCGCCCCAGTCGAGTCGAGCCTGGTGCCGAGGCCCTCCCCCATTTACAGCATCAGGTCGCGGATAAGGGCCTCAGGTCGGTGATCTCCGCGCTGCCCACAAGCGCAACGATGAACGGGAGTTGCTGGCAGTCGCAGGCGTTCGGATCTCGCGCGGCGGGGTAGAGTTCGCCTGGCTTGCCCTCGCGCGCGACGCCTTGGTACTCGACGTAGCGCAGATGCGCGCGGATGGCACCGGCGCCCCCGCCTTGATGCGCCCGAGGCGCACCTCGATCACCCCTGGTCATCCACGGCTCGGCGAACGCCGCACTTGGTGCGCATCGGCTGCCAACCCGACCGCCGGAGAAGTTCGACGCGCGATGAGTCCTAGTGCCGGCCCGCTCTGTCGCCTTCCAACGTGCCGAATATATCCAACTGCATCGCTGGCTGCGGTTGTCGATCTACCCCGCCCTTCACTTCGAATTCGTCCTCGTCGACGCCACTCGTGACGCGGCTCCTGTCTGAGACGCCCCGAATAATTCAAGTCAAAGAACCATCGCCAGCTTGCTGATACGATCGGCAAACGCCAACAACGCCTTAGATCCCGATTGGTGACATCGCGGCTTTCGGTATCTCCAACTCTTGGATGTGCAGACAACCACTTAGCCGCCTATCGGCGCCAGTGCTTTTATCTTGCGCTCTCCTATTCTTCACGCTCGCTCCGCTCAAGCTTCCTCTCTCTGCCGTGACAAGGTTCTCGCATCGAGGCCACGCAGTGCCGCCGACAGCGAAAAATTCCGGTGCGCCGTGCAGGTCTCCACGCTCATCGACAGCAGAATTTCGCTACAGAAACGCAGCGTCGACGCTGCTGAATGCGGCGAAATTCGCCTCTCGGAGATCGAAATTCGGAGCTCGATCCAACGTGAAATCCTGTCCGCTGAACCCAAAACACCGCGCAAAAATCCGTCGGATCGATTGCATTTTTGCCCGCGGCGAAGCCCGTTTCCGAACGCAAAATGCCCCTCCGCATCCTCCAAGAGCGGCGCAGAAACGCAAAAAAGCCCCGCCTCCGAGGAGGCGGGGCCGATGGTTCCGACCGATCAGTCACCGTTGCGGCGCGACCAGATCAGGCTGTATCCTTCCTCTCCTTCGACCTTCACCAGCGAGGCGTAGATTGGGGCCGGGAAGCTCGGATCGTCGAGCTTGAGCGAGAGATATTCGCGATCGCTGTCACGGACGGTCTTCTTCCAGGCGGCGCCGAACTCGGTCGTACCTGCAAAGATGCGGTAGTCGGGAGCCTTGTCGTTGTCCTTCTCGGCTGCGACGAGCTTGGCCTTGATGTTGAGCGTCAGCGTCTTGATCGAACCGGTGTAGCCGGTGTCGGAAGCGGTGAAAGTGCCGATGGTCGCCATGATGATCTCCGTCTGTTTTGCTCGGGCCGCGTCCATCGCAGCCTCGATGGCGATCCCTTGCCCGGGGAGCGATCGGCCCGCAGCCATATGGCCCGCAGCGCCAGCGGAGGACGGCGAAAGCCGGCTTTTTTGTCCTTCGCGAGGAATGCCGCGGCTTGGCGGCAGGGGAAAAAAGCAGGCGTGAGCTGTTGCGGGAAGGCGATCGAGGCCCTTGCCGGCCCCCGGGCTTGATCAGCCCAATCGTGACTGCGTTGGACGCGAGCCCATGACCGAACTGGCGGAGATTTTCATGACGACCGCCCACGTCACAGCATCGAACAAGGCCGGATCGGTGGAAGATAAGCCGATGTCCGTGCACCAATCACGGAGAGGACGAACCCGGATCAACGCAAGGAAACTGGGCAATATGTACGCACAGGACACCGTCGCGCCGTCAGAATTATCCGCCCCAATGCGCGCTGGATGCGCGCGGTCAAGCCCAGGATCCATGCTTCCCGGCCCCGGCCTATGCCTCGCCGGTCAAGATCGAACGAGGTGCAATACGGCCACCCTGGCTACAGCAATCGGCGTTGATCGAACGAATCATGCCCTCGATCGGAGTGGGCGTTTGCGTAGCGGAATCGCGGCTTTGCATACATGGAATCGGCCGCGCACTATCAGGTGCGCGGCCGCAATTTTGTGGCTCGCCGGGGCCGCCTAAGCGGCCCCGACGTTGGCTTCACTCTGCAGCTACCGCATGAGGCTCGCCACCTTGCGTCTCGCTTTGGAGATCGGTTTGCGCGTGCAGCGCAGCCATCCGCAGCAGCGACGGCAGCCAGCCGGTCGCCGCCAACAGCTGCTCCGCAGCCTGCGCCATGTCGGCCTTCTTCATGTCCGTCAGGCGCACCGCCGCCTCCTCGCCGAGGCCTTCGCGGACCGCCTCCAGGATGCCCGCCTTGGTGACACGGCCGAGATAACTGCGCACCGTCGGGCGCCAGTACGAGGTCATGTCGAGGGCGACGGCCTCGGCCAGACGGCGGGCTGCGGCCAGCGCCCGCGGCCTCCGGTCGAACGGCAATTTGACCGCATTGACCGTCAGGGAGACGCAATGCGCGAACAGCGCCATGCGGCTGTCGTAGTCGAGCTCGGCCACGAATTCCCACAGCCCGGCGACGTCCTTGGGCATCTGCCGTGCCCAATTGGCATGGCGATCCGACCACGCCTTGCCTGCCGGCGTGTCCTCGATCCCGTCCGCATGCGCAGCCAGATCAGTCTTCACCGGCTGGATGCCGACGACATGCGCGGCCGCCCCGAGATAGAAGATCTGGGCGGCGAGCGCGTGCGTGACCGCCACGATGGCAACGTCAGGCTGCTCACTCAAATTGAGCCGCAACCCCAAGGTCCGGTGCGCGGTGAGGTCGCGAACCAGGGCGTCGGACAGCCGCTCGTCGTCATCCTCCTCGTCGCTCGTGGCCTCGTCGTCCTCGCCATCCAGCGCCCCCTCCTCGCCGTCCCGGTCCTCTTCATCTCGCGCGTCGGCGTCGCTGTCAGGCCCGGTTTCGGCCTCGGGCTTCTCGTCCTCCGGGCGGATGAAACCCCGCTCGATCCGCACCGTGCCATCGTGATTGAGGACCACGAACGCGCCGCCGCGCGCGACGTCGGCGGGATCGTAGGCCTGCCGTTTCGCCTCCAACCCCTCAATTTCGGTCTCCAGCTCGCCGAACCGCGCGTCTACATCGTCAGGCAGTTCCTCGGCCGTCTGGTGCTGCTCGGTCAGCCGGTCGAACTCGGTCTGAACCGCCTGAAGCGCGGCCTGATCTTCCGCCGAAAGCTCGACCGGATGCGGGTAGACGCGGCGCATGCCGTGGGCATGCGGAAAGTCGAGATGGGCTTCCGTCCACTTCCATCCCTCGGCCGCCCGCAGCGTATCCGCCTCGCGGCCGAGCCTTGCGGTCACCAAGAGATCGAGCAGCGAGACGTCTTCCAGATAGCCGCCGCGATCCTCGGTGAAGAGGTCGCGCAGGATAGTGCCGCCCGCTTCCGCATAGGCCTCTAGCCCGACAAAACGCGCGCGGCGATCCGTGGCGGCGACATGGGTTTCGGTGAGCAGACGGCGGATGGTGCTGGCATCCGGATCGAACGGCAGGCGCTCATGGACGGCTTCCTGCCGGGCATGATCATCCGTGATGGCAAAGGCCATCAGTTGCTCAAGGACGAGACCGCCGTCGCGATAGAGCTGCACTAATTTGGGCGACACCGCGCCCAAGCGCAGGCGCTGGCGCACCACGTGCGCCGTCACGCCGAAGCGGGCCGCGATCTCCTCCGCGCCGAGCCCGCGCTCGTCCGCAAGCTTCCGGAACGCCTCGAACTCGTCCGCCGGATGCATCTTCTCCCGGGTGACATTCTCGTCCAGGCTGATTTCGTGCGGATCGTTCGCGGTGTCGACGATGCAGCGGATCGGCTCGTTTTTCTTGATCTCCTTGCGCTTGACCCGCAGCAGCTGGGCCAGCCGCCTGCCCTCACCGACGGTCACATAAAAAACCCCCGTGGCCGCCCCCTCGCCATCGACCTCGGGTTCAACGACCAGATTCTGCAGCATGCCTTTGGCGGCGATACTCGCCGCCAGCGCCTCGATCGCCGCATCACTGTGCGGCGTCTTGCGGGCATTCCTGGGCGACTTCTTGAGCTTGCTGAGCGGAATGAGAACCTCTGTTCCGTTCAGTTGTTCTACTGATTTGGCCGACATGATCATTCTTCCTTTGCTTTCATGGGTGCAAGGCGCACTCCGCGCCTGCGCCCCTGCCCGTCGGCGAGACCGGGTCTCTAGCCGCGGATTTGGCAAGAGATCGGTCACGCTTCCTTGCAGGGTTGCAGCAGCTGCTGCTGCAACCCTG
>NZ_JASAUT010000132.1:0-5898 GCF_029952935.1 Bradyrhizobium sp. Mp19
CGTGAAGAGGCTTTGAAGAACGCTATAGCAGCGCTCAGGGGATGGTCGGAGGGAAAGATCGAAACCGGCGCTGTACTGGCCGCGATTGCGGAGCTTATGGCGACTGGGCCGCCGCCTCGAAAACAGAAGCTCTTTTCATAGGCCAGAAACTGAGATGGCAGCAGGATGGATGATTTCGGTCGGCGTAGTCAAAGACGGCAAGGTTCGATATGTGACCTATGCCGTCGCAATGGCTAATCAGGCGGAAGCTGTGAAAGCTTCATTGGCGGCCAGCGGCGGTGAAGCAACGATCGTGAATTCCGAACTCCGCGAAGCGCATTTGAAGGGCCTTGGCCTAAAGACTGGCGAGCTTGTGGCCATACACGATGATCGAAATGATCCGCTGATGTCGCGCACTTGGCGCCCTGTCCGACCGCGCGACACAAATTAGCGGGCAACCGCCAGGATCGGCCTCTTTGCTGGCGGCATTTAGTCAATGCTCTTGAGCAGGTCCAGCAGCTTAGGCCACGCCGTAGTCATAACGAATGCGATCTTATCCTTGGGAAGAACAAGACGGGATGAAATCTCGTCAAGCGTGATTTTCCCGGCTGCATTCAGGGCAAAGAATTCATCTCGGGCTTCCTCTGGGAATAGCACTGCCATCGCTTGATACTCAGCCCACTGGTCCTTATGGCAGGGAAGATCAGCGTGCGCGCAAAGCGCGAGATCACATCAGCGCTGGCCGAGCGTTATCGGTCGAGCGGGCGGATCGAGAAGGGACGGAGCCTGGACGAGCTGTGCGCCGTTACGGGGTGGCATCCCAAGCATACGGTACGTGCGCTTCGGCCACGCGAGACAGTTGGGCCGGGCAAGGTCGAGACACCGCAAGAGCGCAAGCGTAGATATGGCGCGAACGGTCAAGGACACGATGACGGCGCTGTGGGAGGCGTCGGAACGGGTGTGCGGCAGGGCACAAGGCGCTAGGTGAGTTTCTGTGACCCACTACGCCACCACGCTTTTCACTGCCATGTCCCAGCACTGTCGCTGAAACCTGCCAACCTACAGCTCCCACGCTGCAACGGGAGTACGCATCTCTTCCAGATAACGTGTGGCGCTGGTAGATTCTCGCGACGCCGGGGCGAACCTGCCCAAGAGGTGATTGAGCAGTTTCTCGATGAACCTCTTCCACACGAGCCGAGAATTGCGCTCGGCTCACAACCTCAAGAGGAGGCGATCGAGAGTGATGAACAAGAAGCGGATCAGCGTAGAGGCGCGGCCGGCGATCCTTTCGCGCGTTCGTCGCCTATGGCGAAGCCGCAGCAAAGGCCTTGCCGTACGCGGTACGGGTCGCGGATCGTTGGCATCTTATGGAGAACGCCGGCCGAGCCTTCCTTGATGCCGTCCGAAAATCGATGCGTCAGATGCGCGCCGTCATCGGCGCGACCACGATCGATCCCAAGCTGCTCACAGCCGCCGAGCGCCTCCAGTATGAGGGCTATCTGCGCCGCGAGGAGACTAATGCAGCCATCCTGACTCTGTCGAAGAATGGCATACCTATCGAGTAGCTGGTACGCCAGACCGGCCATAGCAGGAAGCTCGTACGGCAGGTAGTCCGCGGCGACCGCAACGATGTCTTTCGGACCCGGCAAAGTTCGTTGGACTTGAATTTGCCATGGCTCGATGATCAGTGTGCGACCGGCTGTCGAAACGGGACTGAACTTTGGCGCCGCCTAGTCGACGCTGCACCAAACCTGCGTAAGAGCCAATATTGCAAGCCGGATGACACTTTATGGAGCCCTGCCTCTAAAGAGGGCTACACGAGGACCCGTTGTCGTCGTAAGAACGGCAAGGGTGGTCTGGCAAACCTTAAATCTGACCAAGAGAACCGTCTTTCTGTGGAAAGTGTTCCTCTTCCATGAGCCAAATGAAAATCGATGCCATACTCGCCCGGAACGAGAGGCCTGCTACAGTTTGTGGTCAGCGCATGGCTGCGAAACCCAAATGTCGTTGGCGTAGTTTCAGGCCGACGGAAACCGTCTCCTTCTTGGCCGCTGCGTGGACAAAGGATGCGTACCTTTGCGAACGGCTGACCACGCCGAGCCCACCTGCACGTTGCCTGCCGGCAGGTTATCGCATCGAACGTCAGAGGCTTCGATGCTGCTGCTCAAGTCCTTGTCGTCGCCTTGCCGGACCAATCGCCTTGGTGGTCCCAGCGACTGTTATGCGCTTTCTTCCAATGCCTGGTTGAAAACCGCATGGAGTGCCGCGCAGGCAATGGCGCCTGCGCGGCCCATGCACCCACAAAGGTGGAATCGGGTTCCAACTCTTCGAGGGTCCATTCCGGCATCGCCTGGCCGTTCGAGGGACTTGGGTGTGCGGCCACTCGATCTCGCAACGGCGAGGGCTGATGGACAGGCCGATGCCGGAGGCCTTCAGCACGTTCGCAACAGCGATGAGCGTTGCGCGCAAGGCGACAGCGCCCGCCAACGCGCGTGTTCCGATTCACTGAGCACCGCGATCGCCATGGAACTGATGTCGCCTCGGCGATCGATCGGCTCGATGTCGATATAGCGCGACGATCTGGGTCGGAAGAGCGCGGCGATCAGGATGGCGAGTCAGTGTCGCGGCGCGATGATGATCGCCGCGATGATTGTCGCGCGCAAGAGTTTTGTTTGCTTTGATTGTCGCGGAGCGTCAATCAAGCGAGCGTTTTTTGTGTCGCGTGCTCCGGTGGCCGCCCTGGACCACGCTTTCGCTCGAGGGCAGTCCGCCTGCGATAGCTCTCGACGTTCATCTCGACGATGGTGGCGTGGTGAACAAGGCGATCGATCGCCGCGAGGGTCATAGCTGGGTCCGGAAAGACCTTGTTCCATTCTCCAAAGGGCTGATTGGCGGTGATCAGCAAAGAGCGTCGCTCGTAGCGTGCGCTGATGAGCTCGAACAGCACACTGGTCTCGCCCTGATCCTTGGTGACATAGGCAAGATCGTCAAGGATAACGAGATCGAAGCGGTCGAGGCGGTTGATGGCACCCTCGAGGTTGAGCTCGCGGCGAGCCACCTGGAGCTTCTGCACGAGATCGGTGGTGCGGGTGAAGAGGACGCGCGATCCGTTCTCGATGAGGGCCAAGCCGATGGCTGCCGCCAAGTGACTCTTGCCGCCACCGGGCGGACCAGCGTCATAATGCCGGGCGTCTGGGATCTGAGATTGAAATCCTCTACCCGTTCCACCCACGCTGCGGAGCCTTGGTGGCCGTTGTCGCCCGCAAGCAGCTTGGGGGCGAAGCGCATTTTGTCATCAGACAGCCTGACGGCACGTTAACGTTGCTGCCGGCATGGATGACGGCTCCCGCCGCCGCTTCCTTCCGACTCAAAGCTGATCCAAGGCTTCCGGTGAATCGCCTACTGGAGGCGCGCATTCTTGTCGACGCGCTCTTAGCCTCCTCCATTCGGGAATCGTCCCATTCACAAGGAGGCGGTCATGGTGGCGGCATCACATCGCCAGGGGGATCTGTTCGAGAGTCCTCCAACATACGGCAGCATTCCAATCGAGGCTCACCAACAGATGCTGGAGCTCCTAAAGGAGCTTCTGACCGAAGCGCTCACCGACAGCGCGACCGAGGTACACGACGTCGGCGGGGAGAACGGCGGTGAGTAAGATCACGTCCGTGCACCTTGCTCGCCAGGCCGTGGTCTACATTCGTCAGTCGACGGCCGATCAGGTTATCCACAACAAAGAGAGCCAGCGGCGTCAGTACGGCTTGGCCGACCGGGCGCGGCAGCTGGGCTGGAGCGAAGTCGTTGTGATCGACGATGATCTCGGCCGCTCTGGTGGCGGCACCGCCCGTCCCGGATTCGAGAAGTTGCTCGCCGCCATTTGCGAGGGGCGAGTTGGTGCCGTAGTCTCAATCGAGGCATCTCGGCTCGCCCGCAACGGCAGGGATTGGCACACGCTCTTGGAGTTCTGCGGGCTGGTCGCCACCCTCATCGTTGATGAAGATGGTGTGTATGATCCGCGCCACCCCAATGACCGCCTTCTGCTCGGCATGAAGGGCACGATGAGCGAGATGGAGCTGTCGATCTTCCGTCAGCGCTCACTCGAGGCCCTGAAGCAGAAGGCACGCAGGGGCGAGCTCTTTTTGAATGTCGCCATCGGCTACCTCAAGGTCTCTCACGATCGCATTGAGAAGGATCCTGATCGGCGCATCCAGGAAGCGCTGGCGCTTGTGTTCGCCAAGTTTACCGAGATGCAAACGCTACGCCAGGTGCACTTTTGGTTGCGGCAGGAGTCCATCGCTTTGCCCGCAGTCAGCAATGGCGCCGAGGGCCGGCACGTCGAGTGGAAGCTGCCCGTCTACAATACGATCCACCACATCCTGACGAATCCCATCTATGCTGGCGCCTACGCCTTCGGTCGCTCGGGTAGTCGGGTGACGATCGAGGGCGGCCGCAAGAGGATCGTGCGTGGCCTCCGCCGTGAGCAGCGCGACTGGGAGGTTTTGATCAAAGACCACCACGAGGGCTACATTACCTGGGCGGAGTTTGAGAGGAATCAGCGCCTGATCACCGACAACGCCAACGGAAAAAGCTTCATGAGTCGTGGTTCGGTCCGCCGCGGCGAAGGCCTTCTTGCAGGGCTCCTTCGTTGCGGTCACTGCGGCCGCAAACTTCACGTTGGCTACAGCGGCACGCACAGCACTGTCGGGCGCTATTATTGCCGCGGTAGCCAGATCAACCATGGCGGAGATCCGTGCATCTCATTCGGCGGTTTGCGCGTGGATCGCGCGATCAGCGCGGAGGTCATCGCGCGGGTGCAGCCGCTGGGTGTCCAGGCAGGGCTGGCGGCCATAGAGGCGCGCGGGCGTGAACACGCCGACAAGCTACGTCAGCTCGATTTGGCTCTGGAGCAGGCACGCTACGAGACAACTCGCGCTCGTCGGCGATACGAGACTGTCGATCCGGACAATCGCCTTGTTGCCGGCGAGCTGGAGCGGCGCTGGAACGAACGCCTGCTCGCTGTCCACGAGCTTGAGGGCGAGCGCGAGGCGTTGTTGGCGACGCCGGAGACGACGCTGAGTGATACCGATCGCGATCGGCTGCTTGCGCTTGGTGCCGATCTCGAGCGAGCTTGGGAAAGTCCGGGTGCAACAGCTGCGACGCGCAAGAGGATCATCCGAAGCTTGATCCATGAGATCGTCGTGCGCATCCGCGACGAGATGCTGGACTTGGTTGTCCACTGGCATGGCGGCGATCACACGGCATTGCAAGTGAGGAAGAACCGCACCGGCGAGCACCGCTGGAGCACCGCAGCAGATGTGGTCGATCTCGTTCGTGTCCTCGCGCGTCAGATGCCCGACAGCACGATCGCCGCGGTTCTCAACCGCGCCCGCAAGTCGACGGGGCGGGGCAACAGTTGGACCCGTGTCCGCGTTCGCAGCCTGCGCAACCAACACGCCATCGCGGCCTACCAAGAGGGCGAGCGCGCCGAGCGTGGAGAGGCCACTTTGGACGAAGCTGCAACTGCGTTGAAAGTCAGCCCTTCGACGGTTCGCCGTCTGATCGAAGAACAGAGCTTGCCTGCGCAGCAGCTGTGCAAAGGCGCGCCGTGGATGATCAAAGTGGTTGATCTGGAACGTCCCGATGTCAAGCGCACCGCGCATGCGCGGCGGCTCCGGCGGCCATCGTCTGGCGATCCTGGTCAAAAAGAACTTGAACTCTAAGGGGGTAGCGAGATGGGCAGTATGAATCTGACTCGGGCGGGCCAAACAGCAGCAGATTGGCGCCCTTGCCGAGCCAGCCGTCGCCGGCGGCGAGCGCGCTCATTTGCGCCCTGGAGATCATCGGCACGGCTTCGAAGTCGAAGCTGTCAAAGGTCTTTCCGGTGGGCAGCCGCGCCTCGACGAGATGGCGCTCGATGCGGCG
>NZ_JASAUT010000133.1:0-5620 GCF_029952935.1 Bradyrhizobium sp. Mp19
TCCTCAACTCAGGCCAGGAGCAAAATAAATGAGGCAACTGATCGCGCCCGGGAGCATCGATATGTGAGGCAATACGCCATCCTGCTACATTGTCGCGACGATCAGGGCCGTCCGCTGCTTGGACCACCACGAAGCGGCCGCGAGACCAAGAACTTTCTGCGTAACGCCCACGCCGATATTCCGGCGGCGGTCGAGGCATTGCGGCAATACTGGATGCCGATCCGCTACGCCCGCGCTCGCTGATCACCGCGGACGTGGGAGCTCATACCGGTTACGACCGTTCTGGTCTCCTAACGACTCCTGATTGCGCCAGGGAGTGCCGAGCGCACACGATCCAAAGCGCACTTCCACGAGCATCCGGTTGTCCGGTCTGGTGGAGACGTTCTGATCAGGCCGTTTATGATCAGCGACACCTCCCAGCCCGCATTACTCAACGCCGAACGATTCACCCAAGGCTTCCAAAACGAGACTTAGCCTGATTTGCGACCTTGCGTTAGAACGTAACATAGATTGTCCGATTTCTGACATGCAGTCGGTCTGGTACACTTCGTTGAAAAATATCCTTTACTGATCAAGCTGTCGCAGTTGGCACAGGGTTTGAACAGAGAAGTCCGTCCACCGCAGCCGCCCACGAAGCGGCGGCCACAATAATGCTTCTTCGGCAATGCCGTTTGGCACAACGACACGGGCTGCCACATGGAGTCGGTCTCAATAGCACGTCACAAAAACTGTCCTCAATGTGGCTCTGCGTTGGTCCACCGCGAGTGGCATGAACGCATTGGTGCGCGGGAGGTCCAAGATCTCTGGCGCTGCTGGAATTGCAGGCACGAATTTATGACCATTGTCACTTCTGACGATACGGATCCTCCTATCGCTGAGATCACAAAGCTATTCTTTACCAGCCTGTTAGTCTGATCAATGAACGCCTGAGCCGCTAACACTCGCATCCGAGCGGCATCAGACTTGGCAATCCAAAGCAGGGCGGAGGGTCGCTTAGGGGAGAACAATTCGACCGTAGGCTCAGTATCTGCTTATCCCGGATGGGGAATACGCTTCGCGACCTTCCCATCATAAATGAAGTTGGAATGTTCTTATGAGGCTCGTACGTGCAATCGTCGGCTTGGCCCTGTTGGCAGTTGGATTGTACGTTATTATCGGCGAGCACTTCGCCGGAACATCGGCGGATGCTACACTCAATGCTCGACTCTACATCGTTCGGGCCCCGATCGAAGGAAAAGTGACGCTTGCCGTAAAGAGCATCGGCGCGCGCATTAGTCCCGGCGAGCTTATAGCAGAATTGAACGACCAACGCTTCGATACCGCGAGGCTTCTTGAGCTTGATCGCGATCGCACGAACCAGCAGATCGAGCTAAACCGTCTCGTTGGCCAGCGAGAGGCCTTGTCCGCATCCCGGTCTCGCTTCGATGTTCAATCAACTGATTACCAGCGCGGCAGGGTTCGGCAGATTGAGGCTCGAATTGCCGAAACGAAAGCAGCTCAAGACGCTGCGGCCGCGCGCCTTCGTCAAGCGGACGCAGAATTCAAGCGGGCAAATGAGCTAAGCACGCGTGGTGTACAGACGGTGGCGAATTTGGATCGCGCTCGCGCAACTTACGACGTCGCGCAGCAAGAACTGGAGAGTGCGCAGCAGCGAGTGAATTATTTAGAGACGGAACTTACGTCCGCTCGCGACGGCGTCTTCATCGGGGAGTCCTATAACGACGCTCCCTCCTCGGCCCAACGTATCCGCGAGCTCGAGCAGCGGCTGGCCGAGCTGAATGTCGACAAGGAGCAGGTGAAGGCACGTATTGTGCTGCTCGACGGGCAAATCGATGCCGAGCGTCTTCGTGTCAATAGCTTGAGCTTCGCTACTCTTAATGCCAGCGTCGTTGGCCTAGTCTGGGACATACTAATAGACGATGGCCAATACGCGCGGCGCGGCCAGGATCTCATCAAGATCGTCGACTGCAGTACACTGATCGTCACTGCGGGCGTCAGCGAATCTCTCTACGACGGTCTCTCGGTGGGAACGGCCGTGCAATTTCGGTTGTTTCGCGATGACCGTGTTTTCAATGGAACCATAACTCGCCTTGGCGGATCCGGTGCGGCCTCGCTTTACACCAATCTTGCTGTGGGTCCAAGTGCACAACATCTCCAGCGCTTTGATGTCACCGTGACTGTTCCAGACCTTGCAGGAGAGGCAGATCTCAGCTGCGCGATTGGACGTACCGGACGCGTTATCTTCACAGCCGGCCCAATCGCACAATTCCGTCGCTTTATCACGCGGTACGGACTCTGATGCTTCTGCTGTCGCCACTCGTTGCTGCCTTCGCAGGCGCCGCCTTCATAGTTGGGCTTCGCCTTACCGTCTTTCCGTTGCTTAATCCGATGAAGTGGTATTGGCGCGCTCTTCTCCTGGGGACGGCTACCGTACTGTCTTGGCGTTATATGGCTTGGCGCTTCACCGAAACACTGGCACCGCTCGACTGGACTGCGGACGCGCTGTTCAGTTGGGGATTCGCCATACTCGAAGCTCTGACGATGCTTTCCTCTACCATCGCGTTTTTCATACTGTCGCGGGTGAAAGAGCGGTCGGCAGAAGCAAACCAGTACTCCGAATGGTGGCTGCCTGGAGAAGCGCCGCGCGTCGATGTTTTCATCACGACTTACAACGAGCCGTCGGAAGTGCTCGAGCGCACGATCATTGGCGCGACCGAAATCCGCTATCCACGGCTTCGGATTTTTATTCTCGACGACGGCGCCAGGAATTGGGTGAGGCAACTTTGCGAGCTGTACGAAATCGGATATCTCGCACGCTCGGATAAGGAGCACGCTAAAGCGGGGAACATCAACCACGCACTTCGCGTGCGCGCCCGCGATCCAGCCCCCCCGGTCTTTGTCGCTGTACTTGACGCAGATTTCGTTCCCCATGCGGACTTCATCGAGCGGACACTAGCGTTGTTTCACGAGCCAGACGTCGCGCTCGTGCAAACCCCGCAGCACTTCTTCAATCCTGATCCGATCCAACATAACCTGGGAATAAGCACCGCATATCCGGATGAACAACGTCATTTCTTTGACAACGTCGAGCCAGCGCGGGACGCTTGGGGGATTGCCATCTGCTGTGGGACATCATCCGTAATGCGGGTCCGGGCCGTCGAGCAGATTGGCTGGATTCCAACACAAAGCGTAACCGAGGATTTCCTGCTCACCCTTAAGCTTGCGGAGAACGGCTGGCAAACTGCGTACCTTAACGAGCCATTGACTGAAGGTTTGGCTCCCGAAGGATTGAAAGAGTATATTACTCAGCGTGGACGGTGGTGCCTTGGCCTGATGCAGATTGTCCGCGGCTCATACAGCCCCTTTGGCATGCGAGGCCTTGGGCTGATGCATCGAATCGGTATCCTCGATTCATTGCTCTACTGGCTCAGCACCTTTCCCTTCAGGCTTGCCAGCTTGATTTGCCCCCTGTTGTACTGGTGGTTCGGTATCACCATCGTGAACGCGTCGCTGGTGGAAATTATCAGTTATTATGTACCCTATTACCTAATGGTTCTGGTGTCCCTGAACTGGCTTTCAAAAGGGTTGTTTGTCCCGCTTCTCAACGATACGGCTCAACTGATCGCGGCCTGGCCCATCAGCCGGGCAGCTGCTCTCGGGCTTCTGACCAGCGGATCGCATAAATTCTCGGTGACGGCCAAAGGCGGCGACCGTGCCAAGGTCGTTGTCCAATGGGCGTTGATGCGACCGTTTCTACTCCTGCTCGCACTGACGATCGGCGGCCTGATCGTGCCGTTGAACTCCGATTTCGTCTTCAATACGGCCCCAACAGCGGGCGACGGCACGGCTATCGTGATGTTCTGGACACTTTACAACATACTGGTGCTGTTCGTGGCAGTCGTGGTGTGCATCGAACGACCGCGATACGATCGACCTCAGCGGCAGATCCCAGAACCCATCACGTTGGTGATCCAAGGTGAGAAACACCGCGGATGGCTTCTCAATCTGGGCCGAGGGGGCGCTCGAATCAGCGGTCCATCCGGGCTTTCCGCCGGAGCAGAAGGGAAGCTCGACCTGCCCGGGATTGGCGGAGTGGACGCGCATGTTGCTGCGACTACTCGTGATGGCTATCGAATCAAGTTCTCTCCAACTCCTGAGCAAAGGGCGAAAATTATCAAGAAGCTTCATACCGAATCGGCCATGCCAGGGGCCGATCGAGGGAACATCTTGCAAATGATCCGCGAGTTGGCGCGAGCTCTAACGAGTTGAGGAGCGTGAGATGCCGAAAAGACCGAGCTTACTCTCCTTGGTGTTCTGTGGAGGCGCCTTGCTCATATTGGTGCCTGCCGTGGTGACCGCAACGATCTACACGGCCTTGCTACAGCAACGGGGAGAGCAGCTGCAATTCGACGCGCTAAGGATTCGCGGCGAAATGAGTTCCGCGCTGTTGGCCCGCCGGCTCTATGGAGTTTGGATGGATGTAGCTCGGTCCGCTGAGCTCATTGACCCGGCAGATCTTAAGAGTGCGCGAGAACACATCGACTTCTTGAGCCGCCTTGATCGACGCTACACTTGGCTCGGCGTCGCGGATCTCGAAGGGACCATTCTCGCGGCTAAAGACGGCATGCTCGAAGGAGTAAGCGTTGCACAGCGACCCTGGTTTAAGCGGGGCCTTGTCTCGCCGGCGGCTATCGATGTGCATGCCGCTCAACTGCTGGCCACCCAGTTGCCTGCATCTCGTGAGCCCTATCGCTTTATCGACCTGGCAGCACCGTTGCGCCACGCCGGCTCCGTTGCCGGGGTCATCGGCGCGCACCTTGACTGGAAATGGGTCGCAGAAGGCATGGACTCGTTACAAGTGCCCGGCATTGACGTGCTGCTGCTTTCGGGTGATCGAACCGTCCTGTTTGGCCCGCCCGATCTCATCAACAAGCCGCTCAACATCGGCTCCGCGCTTGCGGCTAGTCGCGTGACGACCGCGTCTCTACGCGAGCGCTGGCCTGACGGCAGGGACTACTTCGCAGTAATCGTTCCGACGGTCGGCTTCGCAAACCTTCCAAGCTTCGGTTGGTCTCTTCTGGTTCGGCAGAGTACCGACGAGGCGCTTGCGACCACCCGTAATTTAATCCGATCATTTTGGAGTAGTTTCGGTGTTTGTGCCATTGCCACACTAGCACTACTCTTTTGTGCGGCGCAGTGGCTGAGGACGCCGCTCCGCCGGCTCTCGAATACAGCGGAGGCCCTCTTGCACGATCCATCCGCCCGCCCGCCATATTCGGAGACACGCTTTAACGAAGCGGCGAGGCTCAGTGACGCGCTAGCTCGTATCCAGTCGAAGCTGATGGGCCACTCTGGTCGCAATTGAATCCAAGCACCGACTGGAGATGACTAGCTGAACGATGATCACATCGGGCATGAAGTTGCGCGGAAGTGTCGTGTCTGGTCAGCGCCGAAACATCTGAGGCAAATTGAGGTTGACGAGGGAGGATATCTGGTTCGTCGCAGCCACCGGGAGCGAAGATGCAAGAGAAGTCTCCAGGGCCGCAGAACAAATGCTGAGGGATATTCCGCATCAGATCCGCTGGCAATTCGGCGGGAAGAACGGGTCTGCCGGTTCCGG
>NZ_JASAUT010000134.1:0-5200 GCF_029952935.1 Bradyrhizobium sp. Mp19
ATCGTGCTCAACACCGCACCTCTGGTGCGGTGACGGGTGCTTCGCGTCTTTTTCCTTGCAAAAGGACATGGAAGGGGCGCTGCCCCTCGCCCCTGCAAGAGCTTCTGTCGTCCTCCGGTGCAGCAAGTCGGTCGCACGTCGCGGCTCCGCTGCTCGGTGCAACCGCGTTGCGCGCCATCGGATTCGCGCCGCTCTGCCGGCGCCGAAACAAGCTCTTGCCCCCGAAACCCCGGTCTCGCCGACGGGCAGGCGAAACTGACAAAGGCGGAGGCCAAGGCACATGCCGAGGCTGTCGAGCTGCTCAAGAAAGACGTTCTCAGCTACGATGATCGCGTGTTCGTGCTGGATAACTGGCACGAAGGTGCAAACCACATCAACGGGTCGGCGGGCGCATTCTTTACCCCTTCAGGCCTTGCCGGCGACTTCGCCATCGATGCCTGTGGCGGTCGGACAATCGACCTTTGTGCCGGGATTGGCGTGCTCGCATTCCATGTCTTCTGGCGAGGATATTACGCGCGCGGCCAGGGCGCACCCGAGAGGGAAATCGTCTGTATCGAGCGCAATCCGGCCTATGTCGAGGTCGGTCGCAAAGTGCTGCCGGAGGCGAAATGGATCTGTGCCGACGTGTTCGATTTCGATCTCAGGGGGCTCGGCCATTTCGGTTGCGCGATCGCGAATCCGCCGTTTGGAGCCACTCCGAGGAGCGGAAGCGGACCGCGCTACACCGGGCGTTCGTTTGAATTTCACCTGATCGATATCGCGTCCGACATAGCCGATTATGGCGCATTTATCATCCCGCAGATGTCCGCGCCGTTCGAGTATAGCGGCGTGCAGTGCTACCGCGAGCGCAAGAGCGAGGACTATCTGAAGTTCGCAGAACAGACCGGAATCCATCTGGAAGCTGGCTGCGGCGTCGATTGCTCCTACCACCGCGACGTGTGGAGAGGCGTGGCTCCCAACGTGGAAGTCGTCTGCGCCAACTTCGAAGACATGCCACGCAACAAGGCTCGATCGCCGACCGATCCGGAGGCCGAGCTGCGCGCTTTGTGGACCGAAAAGCGCGCGCCGCTCGATCGACAGGACGCAATCATCGCCGAGGTTGCGGCCAAGGCAAAGGCTGGAATTCGGTTCGTTGAACCGCCGGTCCAGGCGGATTTGTTGGCGGAGATTGAGCGCTCCAGCTCCAAGCGCTGACGGTTTTCTCCGCCAATCTGGGAGTATTTCTTACATCCGATACGGGGCGGCTGCCGAGCCTGTTCTGCTCGGTGGTCGCTGATGCATCCCGAGACATGCGCATAGCGGAAGCTGGCCGAGAGGGTGCTCTCGCCCGGTACTCGCCGTTCAAATGGCTGGCACCACGGCGTCTGCTGGCGGCCCAGCTCGCCACCGGACGTCTCCACGGCTTGCGCCTCCCAAACCAAATCGACGCTTCGCCGGCCGAAGGAATACCACTGGCTGGATCGCGCTGCGACGCCGCGAGCACGGCCGACCAGGCGACGTAACACGCGCTATTTCGACGGAAGAATTGCGTTCGTGGACTGCATTTTTTGCCGCCGACGTGAAAGCCGTTGGACCGATTTTCCTCTGATTCAGGCGCCAAAAATCAGTTCATCGCCAGCAGAGTTTGCGCTGGTTCGTAGGCGCTGGAGGGCTCCATTTGGTGACTTCCGCGCACGTCTAGCGGCCGGATTTCTTTGCTTCCGTTGGGTGGCTGCGCTCCGAAAAAATATCGGCAAAAATGGGTCTCCCATATGCGTTTGCCTCGAGTTTTTGAGCGCCAGGATTGCCTTTCACTCTAGCTAAACGGCTGCGCACGGAACGTTGGGGCGTGGATTAGCGGATCCTGTCGCGGCAAAGAGAAGCAGCGTGAAGAGGTGGGAGAGAGCAGAGGGCGGATGGCAAGATAAAAGCACTGTCGCGGAATGGCGGCTAAGTTGTTGTCTGCACATCTAAGGTTTGTCACCATTGGCGCCCCACGTATCGCCACAACGTGCTCAAGTGGTGCAGTCTTTTCTTAGAATTCGTCTGCATGCTCCGTTTGGGTTTGTCGTGCGGAGAATTCCGGAATCTCGCCGGCAGCGACGCAGGCGAATATCTCGGAATGGGCGTTCATGTCGACGGAGCCCGCCGCGCAACGGTCGCTTCCAAGTCACGTCCAATTGTTCTCTGGACCGTTCGATCGGCCGCTACCGTATGGCAACGCTCGAAGTTTCTCGAAGTTGACGTGCGGGCGTTCTTTGAGGGGACGAGCGAAGTAGGGCGATAAGATTCGGGATTGAATCGAGGGCTTGACCGCGCGTTCGATCCAGCCTGCAATGTGTCGCAGAACGGCCCGACGGCTTCACTTCCGATAGGTTCTAAGCATCCATGTCAGACTGGCTCTCTTCCGCTCTCGATTACATCCCCACTTGGATCGACTATCAGCGGGAATTATTCGATCAGCCCGGTGTGTCGCTAGCAATCGCTCACAAAGGTCAGGTGCTGCTTGAACATGCGAGCGGCATGGCCGATCTTGCATCCAACGAGCCACTCACCCCCCGTCATCGCTTTCGCGTCGCCTCGCATTCGAAGACGTTCACGGCGGCGGGGATCATGTTATTGCGCGAGCGCAATATAATTCGGCTTGACGATCGGCTGGGTGAGTATCTGGCAAATCTGACGCCGGAGGTTTCTGATGTCACCATTTCGCAGCTGCTTTCGCATGCGGCCGGCCTGACCCGCGATGGGCCTGACAGCGGTCAGTTCTCGGACCGCCGGCCCTTCCTCAGTGAGGCGGAGTTTCGTGCCGATCTCTCCGCGCCACAGCCCCTTGCACCGGGCGTCACGTTCAAATACTCCAATCACGGCTTCGCATTGCTGGGCAAAGTCATCGAGAAGGTGACCGGCAAGCCATATGGTCGGTGGATCTATGATCACGTCGTCATTCCAGCCGGCCTCAAGGAGACGACGCCTGACTTCGATCCGATCGTCTGTCGTCCATTCGCCCATGGCCACTCGACCCGCCAACCCTACGGTCAGCGCTTCGTCATCCCCGGGGACAATGTGACGAACGATATGGCCTCGGCGACGGGCTTTACGGCAACCGCCGCCGACCTCGCGCGATTTATCGGCCAGCTTTCTCCCGGTGCCCAATCGAGCATTTTGACGGCGGCAAGCCGACGCGAGATGACGCGGCGCCATTGGCGCGATGCCCACTCACAATTGGAGCGCTACTACGGTTTGGGCACGATTTCCGGTCCGCCGGGACCGTGGAGCTGGGTCGGTCATGCCGGCGGCTTCCAGGGAACGCTGACGCGCACGGTGGTTCTGCCGGAACAAGATATAGCGCTCAGCATCCTCACCAATGCCATAGACGGTCTCGCGAACGTCTGGTTCGAGAGCGTGATCCACATATTAAAGACCATCCACGATCTCGGTGCTCCGGGACCCGAAACCGCCCACTGGCGCGGCCGCTGGTGGACACTATGGGGCCCGTTGGATCTGGTGCCCGGCAAAGACAAGGCGCTAGTTGCGACGCCGGGCCAACTGTCCTCTTTCTTGGACGCGACCGAACTAAGCCCGTCTGGCATCGACGAGGCGATCGTTACGTCGGCGCAGGCATTCGGTGATCTCGGTGAGACCTGCCGCCTCATCCGCAATCCTGCCGGCAACATCGAAGGGGTCAGAATTGGGAGCAAGCACCTCGTGACTGAAGACAGGATCAAGTCCGAAGTACAGCACCGATACCAGCCCAGTTCACGTGCAGTTTAGGCGGCGTTTCTCGATAGATGTTAGGGTTTCTTGAAGGCTGGGTTGGATGAATAATTTGATACCCGATCTATGGCGGCTCTTACCAAAGCGATCGCGCGTTCGAGTCGGCTGAATAGAAGTGCGAGGTCTTCCGGGGTTGCTTCCTCCATTCGCAGTGTTTCCGCTGTCAATGTTTCTCTCATGAGGTCATCAATCGAAAAGACGATCTCCGCCGCAGGCGTCAGACCTAGAACCATTCATTGAAGCGCCGGGTGCGACCTCGCCTCACGCCGATGCGTACCGGTTTGGCTATCGGTTGGATGGGGCAGTCGTTTCGGCCATCGATCTGCCGGTAGAGACTGTCGAGAAACTCTTACTCTCGAAGACTAGGCTGTCGGTACGCATCACGCCATGCGGCGAGATTGTCCCAGGAATTCAAAATGCCTTTGGTGAACTTGGCCAGAGAGGCTTCATAACGTCTCGACAATCGCGCGCTGTCGATACCGCAAAAAAGAAGCGATATGGACTATATTCCCTAGAGACTATATGCCCCATGGTGCCCGATCCTGCAATGCAGGATTGGTGCAGCATCGTAGGAGGAAATGTGCGACGGCTGCGGCAATCGCGGCGCATGACGCAAGAGGAACTCGCATTCGAGGCGCAAATAGATCTAACTTACGTCGGTGGCATTGAGCGGGGCCGTCGAAATCCAAGTTTGTTGGTCATGGCGAGAATCGCACGGGCGCTTTCCGTGCCTATCACCAAACTATTTGTGGAATCCTGAAATCGGCAAAGGCGACCGAAGCTCCCTGTCCCTCTGTCAGGCCTTGATTGGCACCGCGCGCTGTGTTTGTTCTCAACGGGCCCAATGTAGGCCTCGGAACGCGTCGGGACTCTATCGGGAGGCAAAATGAGACAGGGCTGGACTGTCGAAGAGAGCCTCTCTCGCGCCGGCGCCGGTCCCTCGGCTGCGTCTCTTCGGCAGCGCTAACAACGAAGCCCAGGGATCGTCAGGCTCATAACCTGAAGGTCATCGGCTCAAATCTGTTCGCAAAGCCATCCGCAGATTTGGGCTCAACGGGGCTCTCTTTGATGATTTTGGACACTTGGCCACGCTGAAGAGCAGGGGGGCCCGAAATGCACTTTGCTGTGCATCTCGGTCTTGCAAGCCTTTGAAATCTCACCAAATGCGAACGCCCTCCGAGCGCACCATAATCCAAAGCGCAGATACGTTGCCGCTAATGGGCTTCACACCGGCCGAACATTCGGCTCAGAATTACGCCCGAGATGTGCCCGCTTGATACGTCTGAGCGACAGCGAAAAGGGACTGAGTGCCAAGCTACATGTCTGCATATCGAGCGATTGGGGACAACCGCTCTTGGTCGGACACTGTCGCTTTTGACCCTGGCTGTGTGAAAACATAGTGCCGCTGTTATGATTCTCCCGTGATTCTGAGGGGGAATCGATGAGG
>NZ_JASAUT010000135.1:0-5050 GCF_029952935.1 Bradyrhizobium sp. Mp19
TTCGCAGCAAGAATCCTCGCCGCTGTCAGGCAGAAAATCCACTCAAGCTACTGTCCGAATTTGCGGGGCCAGCTCTGCCTTCAGCAGCCGGTAGACCGAGGCCTCGGATACAAAGTACTTTCGTTCGTCGGTGAACCGCACGGCCAGCTCGCGTGGCGACAGCTCAGGCAACTCCAACGCCAGGTCGATGATCTGACCCCGCACATCGTCGGGGATGCGATTCCAGACCCGGTCTGGTCGAGACCGGTGATCGGCCAGCGCTTCAACGCCTCCCTCGCGGTAGCGATCATACCAGCGATAGAATGTGGCGCGCGGGATACCGAGCTTGTCCAGCGTGCGCTTGGCGGGAAGATGCGATTGCTCGACCTGCTGGATGATCTCGGCCTTCTCAGAGGCGGGATACCTCATGCCTCGTCCTCCCCCTCTCTCACCCGACAGGTGAATGCGGAGCATTCACCTATAGAGCCCGTTCATGCTATTTTTGAGCAGACGGTTCTCCAGGGTCAGATCGGCTACGGCCTCCTTCAGGGCAACAGTCTCCCGGCGGAGATCCTTCACCTCGCCGGAGGTCGCAGCTCGTGCCGTGTCGCCCGCCAGGCGGCGCTTGCCGGCCTCGAGGAACTCCTTGGACCAGCCGTAATACATCGAGGCGGCAATGCCCTCGCGGCGACAGAGCTCGGAGATATTTTCCTCGCCGCGCAATCCTTCCAGCACAATGCGGATCTTCTCCTCCGACGAATAATGCCGGCGGGTTTGTCGCAGAATGTCTTTTAGAACTTGTTCTGCGGCACTTTGCCCGGTACGGATTTCTGCTTCATCTTCGCTCCTGGTGGCTACGATGAACCAGAAATCCTCCCTCCGCAAAATCCTTCAATTTGTCTCACAGGTCCTGACGGCGAACACCCTTCGACGATGAGGCGCGCGCCGTGAAGTTGGCCAACGACACCGAATTTGGGCCGATTTCCTACGTCTACACCGAGGACCTGAAGCGTGGTTTGCGCCTTTCCGGGCAAATGCAGAGCGGCATGGTCGCGCTGAACAGAGGACTTGCGTCCGATCGGGCGGCGCCCTTCGGTGGCAGCAAGGCAAGCGGCCTCGGTCGTGAAGGCTCGAACCGAAGGCATCAAGGAATACCTTGAAACCAAAGTACATTGCGGTCTCGCTCTAGCGCGCGATGGGTAGTCGTGTGCCGATCTTTGGACGAGCGGATCGAGCCCGACGACGTCATTGAAATGGATGTAAGCGGGATCGGTGTTGCGCTTGGTGGTGCTCGGCGAGAGCAGGATTGGTAGGTTACAGAATACAATGCTTTTCATAGAACGCGGCGGCCCCCGGGGGGTGATCGCCAAGAAATAAAAAAGATACCAACAAGTGGAGGAGGAGAAATGGGCGCGGTGAAGAAGGTTTTCATCGTAGGTGGCGGGATTGGCGGCTTGACGGTCGCCCATGCGCTTCAGCGGATAGGCGTATCTACCAGAGTCATTGAGATGGGAGATAAGCGTGACCGGATCGGCACCGGTATCACGCTGCTGGGGAATGCCTTGCGGGCACTTGCCGAATTGGGATTGGTGGATGCCTGCCTCGAAGGCGGCCTTGGTTGGGATACCGTGTCGGTACGCGATGGCGCGGGAACGATTCTGAGCGAACAGTCCTCACCAAGAATTTGGGACGCTGATCGTCCAGCCGCACTGGGACTCATGCGGCCACGTCTGGGACAGATTCTGGAAGACTTTGCGACGAAGAGCGGCGCGAAAATCGATTTCAACACAACGATCACCCGTATTGATCAGGACGATCGAGGGGTGACGGTTCAGCTATCGAACGGCGAGACAGATCGCGCCGATCTGCTGATCGCTGCGGATGGAGTCTATTCCAAGATCCGCCAGAGCATCTTCGGCGACGAGTTCAAGCCGCACTACGCCGGCCAAGGGGTATGGCGTTATACGGTTTCTCGCACCGAGGCGATGAATGGCTTCGTCCTGTACCGCCTTCCGACGGGCCGCGTAGTTGGCGCGCTGCCGCTATCGAAGGAATTGTGCTATCTATTCTTCCTGGAAAGCACGGACGAAAAGCTTCGTATTCCGCAAGATCGGGTGTGCGACTATCTCCGTAACCTGCTCGCCCCCTTTACGGCGCCCGAACTGGTCGCGGCTGCCAAGGTGATCGGCGAAGACAAGCACATAAGCTACCGCCCATTTGATGTCTTGATGATGCCAGCCCCCTGGCACCGTGGCCGTGTCGTGCTGCTCGGCGATGCTGCCCATTCGTTGATGCCGCAAATGACATCCGGCGGCGGAATGGCGATCGAGGATGCGCTGGTTCTGGCCCAGGAACTGAATCGCAACGACGATCTGGAGACTGCGCTCAAGACCTATTGCCGACGCCGCGAAGAAAGAGTCGGGCGCGTATACGACATTGCATACGCCATTTGCCGGGAAGAGCGCAAACCGGAGCATGGCCGCGACTATTCGATGGGCCTTCTTCGTGAAGGCTACGCGTTTCTGGCTGCGCCCGTCTGATTAGAAGCAGGCGAAGTCACATGGGAATTTGACGGACGTCGCTACCGCGGTGGATCGGCCACATCCGTGGACTGAAGGTAAACTCTGTAGCATTTTGGCCGACAACAAGCATGTCACGACAGGGGAAATGCATGACAAGACAAGCAGGTTCGTTGCAGGGATGGATTTTGACCTCCGCCCATGGATGACGGTGTTCGGAGTGGTCCTGCTATCGCCAGTCCTGCCACTTGCGCATTCGGGTTTTGTGCGAAATCCTTCATCATGAACGGTGGTTGTATTTCCGGTTTCCCTTAAGCTTGCGCTTGGTCAAGGAAATGCTGGCGGCGCGTGGCATTGGCATGACCTATGAAACCGTGCGCCAGGGGGGACGGAAATTCGGCAAGCTGTTCTCCGATCGGATCCGTCGAGCGCGCTCCCACCCGCGGTGACAAATGGCATCTGGACGAGGTCGTTATCTCGATCGCGGGCGAACAACATTGGCTCTGGCGCGCTGTCGACCAGAATGGCTTCGTTCTCGACGTCTTGATCCAGCGCCGAAGAGAGACTCGCGCGCTGCCCAGCGGCTCATGAAGAAGCTCTTGAAATCCGCCGGCACGCCGCCGCGCGTGATGATCACGGATAAGCTGCGTTCGTACGGCGCTGCGAGGGCGAAGATGGGCTTTCACGTCGAACATCGCCAGCACAAAGCTCTCAACAATCGGGCCGAGAATTCTCATCAGCCGACGCGGCGACGCGAGCGGATCATGAAGCGTTTAAAATCGTCCCCATCAGGCTCAACGGTTTCTGTCAGTTCACGATCAGGTCGCGAACCTTTTCCACATCCCCTATCCCGGAGCCGTCACGGCCGACTTCCGTCGAGCTTCGCGCGAACGAGCCTTTGCGACTTGGCGCGAGATCTCCAGGACAAGCGCTATCGCCGACTCTCGACCTCTGAGACTCGCCTCCTTCAGCTCGGCGATCGATTAGTTGACGATGCCTGCGATGGACCTCGGCTTCATCGGGCTTGGCCACATGGGTGCGCCAATGGCGCGGAACCTGCTAAAGGCTAGCCATCATCTCATCGTCTACAATCGCACGCGCAGCGATATTGAAGCCCTATCACTACTTTGGGTGCGCCGGGAGACCGGCAAGGAATAGATGGTGGAAGTCCATTGCGATGAAGGTGTAGCGAACCACATCGGCCCCGAGCCGTGCGCAGGCGTCCGCGAGGGTGTCGGCGAAGCGTCGGTAGGGGAGCATGCAGGCCAGCCATTGAGCCGCGAAACAGTGTTATCTCGGGAGCCGACGCTGTCCAAAGAGCGGAAGGCAATATGGGCGAGTGCGCAAACGCGAGCACCCGTCCAACCCGGCGTGGTCGTAGACCCTGGCATGTATGGAAGCTCCTTGTACGGGAACCGGGATATCTCCGGGTCGGCCATCTTCCTTCTCGGAGGAGATGGTCCGCAGCGGGAAGGCGAGGAGCTGTAGCCGCTGATGCACGACACGGAGAAGTCTGACTCTGGCATAGTAGCTGAGAAGCCAACGAACAAAGCCGGATTACTGGCGGCGGAGTGGGCGGAGCCAAGGCCGGGGACCAAGGGAAACGCGGAACAGCAGCGCATGCACCGGACACAGGGCCGGGCTCGCATGACCCAGTCGCTGGACCGCGTACGGACAGCCGCAAGGCTGAGGAAGAAGGACCGGTTCACCGCGCTCTTTCACCACATCAATGTCGATACACTGCGGGCGGCGTTCTTTGCGCTCAGGCGTAAGGCTGCTCCCGGAGTGGATGGCATGACGTGGGAGGACTACGAGGAAGATCTCGAGCCCCGGCTCGCCGATCTGCACAAACGGGTCCAACGAGGAGCGTATCGCCCGCAACCGTCTCGCCGGACGTACATACCAAAGGCAGACGGCAAGCAGCGCCCGTTAGCGATCGCGGCTCTCGAAGACAAAATCGTCCAGGGCGCCAACCGTCATCGTGCTCAACGCCATCTACGAAGGAGACTTCTGTGGCTTTTCCTACGGGTTTCGGCCCGGCAGAGGACCACATGATGCGTTGGACGCGCTCTGCACAGCGATCGAGACGCGGAACGTGAACTGGATCATTGACGCCGACATCCAAAACTTCTTTGGCGCAGTCAGTCAACCTTGGCTGGTTCGCTTCTTGGAACATAGGATCGGCGACAAGCGCATCATCCGCCTCATTCAGAAATGGCTGAAGGCGGGGGTGTTCTCGAAGACAGCGTCGTAGCCGCTGATGACAGGGGAACGGGTCAAGGTTCGGTGATTTCACCGCTTCTCGGCAACATCTACCTGCACTACGCTCTCGACCTGTGGGCCAAACGCCGGCGACAGCGCGAGGTCTCCGGCGGCATGATCATCGTGCGTTACGCGGACGATGGTGCGCCACGACGGCGCGAAGGAGGTGTGATGTAGAGCACCTTTGAGCAGCCTTGCTGCACAGAAGATGGGGGTTGGCCCCTCGAACTCGGGTTGCAGGATCAGGGTTCAAACCACCGGCTGCTGCTTCGGCCCAATGGTCGAGGTGG
>NZ_JASAUT010000136.1:0-4885 GCF_029952935.1 Bradyrhizobium sp. Mp19
CGGCTGTGGCGCAGCGTCAAATACGAGGAGGTCTATCTGCGCGCCTACGACACCGTGTCCGACGCCCGCGCCTCGATGCGATGTTCCCATCGGACAGCACACGTGCGAGGTCGCAAATCAGCTGTTCGGTCGCGGTATTGGTTTTCCAGCGATGCTGCCCGCGGAGGGAAGAGGTTCCCGGAACGCTACGGGATACGACGGTTTGAAAATGCGTGGCGCAACCGCTGCGGGGGATGTCCCGGGTTCTGTTGAATTACTGAAGAGGTCGGCGTTGCCCACCTTGAGCCGGTAGGCTCGGGGTGCTGATTCCACAAAGGAGAGCAACGCCATGACGAGAGATATCACACCGGCTGGTTGGCCGGGGCTGTGGACGAAGCGTTTGCGGAAGTGGGGGCGAGCTTCGACCGGTTCTGCCTTGCGGCAGGGATCGAGGCGCTCGGCACGATGATGGAGGCGGATGTCACGGGGCCCTGCGGCCGCGCCACGGTCGCGATGCGGCGCGGCGGGCGCACCGTTGGGGCCGAACGCGGGGACGGATCGGTTTCCACGGCGGCAAGATCGAGGTCGAACGCCCGCGGGTCCGGGGCGTGGACGGCCGCGAGGTCATGATCCCGAGCTGGGAAACGGCGGCGCAGGAGGACTGGCTCGGTCGCTGGGCGATGAACCTGATGCTGATCAATGTGTCGACGCGCCGGTTCGGCCGCGCTGTCCGGCTCCCGGAGGGCGACGTTCCGGCACCACTCGGATCGGAGATTGAAATCGGCGGCCTCGCGGAGGTTCGTCGCGCTGTCGGCGGCGCGGCTGGCCCGACTTCATGGCTGCCGATCTGTCCGCGCTCGACCTTCTGGTGGTCCAAATCGACGGGCTGCATCTCGGCGACGATCTCGTGCTGGTCGCCGCGATCGGGGTTGACGGCGAAGGCAACAAGCATCCGCTGGCGCTGGTGGAAGGGGCGACCGAATGCCGCAACGGTTCAAGCCCTGCTGGACAATTTGGTCTCGCGCGGGCTCGCCCCCACGGTGCCAAGGCCGTTCATCGTCGACGGCGCGAAGGCGTTGTCGAAGGCGATCCGCCGCACCTTTGGTTCGGCCGCTACGATCCAGCGCCGCCAGATCCACAAGGCGCGCAACATCATGGAACGCCTGCCGAAACAGCATCATGCGGCCACCCGTCGGGTGCTGCGCCAGGCTTGGGAGCTCGATGACGCCGACAAGGCCGAAAAATTGATCCGCAATCTCGCGCGTCGTCTCGACCAGCAATGGCCCGGCGTAGCGGCCAGCATCCTCGAAGGCCTCGACGAAATCCTGACTGTCGTCCGGTTGAAGCTGCCGAAGGACTTCGTCGATCGCTCGCCTGTACCAACATCGCCGAGAACATGATGGGCACCATTCGCCGCGTCACGCGCAACGTCAAACGCTGGCGGGATGCCGGTATGGCCTTGCGATGGGTCGCCGTCGGCATGATCGAGGCCAACAAGGGCTTCCGACGATTGAAGGCACATAAGCAATTGGCGATTCTGCGTGCGGCCCTTCAAGCTCACCACGATCGCATGACGATCAAGCCCGTTGCCCACATCACGAGGGTCGCATAACATTCATTCCGGAAACGCCGGCCCGACGTAGTACACCACCGATCGGGACATCCCCAGGTAGATTGGCGGCGACGATCAGGACGTGTATTCCAGGCGGTGGGGATAATGCGGATCCATCTGCGTGGCCTCAGACTACTACATCGCGACCTTCGAAACGAACAAGCGACCCAGTCGCTGGTCGTGGGAAATTTGCCGGCACAGCAAGCGCATGGGAGTCAGGATCACGGCTGATGGATTTCGGTCAAGGATGGCAGCAGAGTATGCGGGTGCACGAGCACTCGCGGATTTCCTGAATTTGCTCGTGAAAGAAGAACGGCGCGACCGCTCTAGGCCGCGGCCAAAGAGCGGTAACCAGAAGGCCTAGCCTGGATGCGCTGTCTATACACGGCATGTCGCCTTTGGCCCACCGCCGAAGCGGTGTGTAAGTGTCGCAACATCCCGTTATTTACCCACGCAGCCCGGTGTCGGTCGGTAGGTGCAATGGCCCCTCCCGATCACGGTATCTCACAGCGTGGACCGCGTTCCAGCATCTACACGAATGTCGGTTGGCCCAATTAGCTCCAATGATAGAGAAACTACCAAGTTTGGTAGTACTCCCGATGACCATTACGACTAATCTCGCGAGCGTGTCAAAGGATACTCTCGATGTCGGACGCGCTTTTAACCAAGCTCACAGCCGCCGAAATTGCGGACGCAAAAAAGCGCGTTCAATATCGACACACGAACGTTGAGGACGAACACGACGACTGTGTCAGGATTGCCTATCAATGGTTGGACGCACAAATACTGACCAAGCGAATGTTGAGTCGATCATATCCCTTAAAGAACATCATCGAAATTTGGGGTGGCAGGCACATTGAAGCGTCCGATGTAGAAGTGGCGGCTGAGTTGCACCCGAAAATCCGCGGCAAATACCCTCACTTCAATTTCAGCGCTCGCCTAACCTTTCCATCCGGTCGGCGGCTTGCCAACATTGCTGAGGCGAGAACACAAGACTACCACCTTACGACGCACCACATTGTCGAAACCTACGGTCGGATCGAGGAACCCTAGAAAAACGCAGCCTGATGGGCGGCAGGCTTCATCTTTTCACAAAGCTAACAGAACACGATTGCATCTCGCGCGTGTAAGCACACCGAGCGAGTGTCAAGTCCGCTTCAGATTACTTTCTGCTTGGGTTCATGGGATCGCCGCGATGGTGATTGGGGCCAGCGCAACCCTGGGGGTTCTCGAGGCGCTGAGAGCAATTAGCAAACTGTCCCTTTCCTTTCTGCGGAACAGTTGGCCGCGGCTGATGGGCGGTGGAGATACGTGATGTCGGCCGCTATACCTGGTTGGCCGGTCGATCGTCAAGTTGCGCAACAATAGGGATAGATCTTGTCGCCCGGCGCCGGCCTTGTTGTGCTCGGCCTTGGTCCCCACGCCGCGATGCCCATCTTGCGCATCCAGTTCAACGTCGTCCCGGCCCAACTCCGCCGCAGAACTCACTCGGCTCGGCGAACCGAGGGGCATCAGCAGCTATCGGATTGCGCGTCTCTCCACCATACTGTGTATGTGAAGGGCAAGACTTGGCGGCAATCAAATACCTGAACGTGACCGCTGATGATTCTCTCCGAAAAGAAGGACAATGAGTCGTCCTCATAGCCGATGCATATGTCCGAACTCCCGGGGTTCGTGGTCGATCTGACCGACTGCCGCTTGTCAGTGACTTAGACGAACAGTGCGCAACTGTTCGTAAGACTCCCGGTGTTCGGCGCTCGGCATGCCCACGAGCATGATCCGCGGCTCGCCGCGCCGCCCTAAACCTTCGTATCGTTCCGTTCACCCCTCTGGATGCCGGACGATTACCTTACGTTCAATTGAGCCGTTGATCGTGATCGTCTTACGCTGCATGCGTTGGAAAGGCGCATAGGCTCATCAAGCGCGACAGTGAAAAAGGATGATCAACGAATAGCTGCGATAAAGCCACGAGGAGACTACAATGCTCAACTGCTCCGAAAGCATTAAATCTGGCAGTGCCGCGAGGTGCGCAGTTTGTGATGGCAAGTTCGGTCTCGTCCGGCATTACTCGTGGCGAACGCCTCTTTGTTCCAAGAAGTGCGCCGATCGCTTCAGAGCTCGCAGGGAAAGTGACCGCAATTGGGTGGGGTGGCTCCGGATCACCTTCAACCAGCTGCTAGAGCACCGCGCGAGGGCTTTGTGATGGTCGAGGTCTCACAACGAGGCAGGGCATATTCAGAGACAGCATGGACTTTGCTCCGCGCAGCCCAAACCATGACCGACCCAACGATTGCGGGTCAGCTTAAGACCCTTGCCGACGACTACGAGCGGCGAGCTGAGAAAGCAGCTTCGCATGTTGATGCGGCCAAAGCATTCGCCCGATCGGCTGCTAGCGTAGAACATCCAATGGCCTGCATGACCGGGGGGGCAGCTTCAAACATGTCCCTTGAATTCTGTACCATTGAAGCGTTGAACCTGCGCCCCGGTTCCAAGGAGCTGGAGGCATTCAATGTCGAGCGTGTGCGCGGCTACCTAGAATGCAATCTCGGCTGCACGAAGAAGGAAGTGATCCGCGCGCTAGGCCTGAATCCGCGCACGGTGGCTAAGGCCATCAAGATCATCCGGGCAAATGCTCATGGCAGCGATGGGACTCTCCAGCCGTGATCAAGATCATCGCCGTGCTCTGCAATGTCTCCTCTCCGACAAATTGCCATGAGCAGACCGTCACCACCGCGGACTTCGCCAGCGTCTCGATGCAGTCCTGCCTGATGCGTGCGCCGCAACTCGCTGCGTGGATGAAGGAGCATCCGGCCAAACGCCTTGCGGCATGGCGCTGCGTGATCGGCAAACAGGATGGCAGGGGAGCTTAGGGTGGAAAGCCGCTTCCCCGGATTGCGTTGAACCGCTTCAAAGGGTGCAATTACTGACTGGGACCGTTCGATAGCCACCAAGGCCTGCCGATTAAGTCCTTGTTTAAGGTGCATGAGTTCGGAAGAGAGCTGGCCCCGGTGGTTTGGACAGTGCCCCGCTGGATTTAAGTGGATTCCTGCCGGGTTATGCTGAACGCGGGGCTTTACGATATTGTCGTTGCGTCGGGAGGGCGTAGCCCGACCAGAGCGACGACAATATCGTCGGCGACGGTCATGCCGCCATCACCATAGCTTGCGTGCCGAAGTAAGCCTCGTCGGGCGTGCGCCCGTCAAGGCTCGAGTGAGGGCGTGAACCGCCCCGGGATTGCCGGAGGCCCCAACTCCTGAGAAGGTGGGGCCGTTATGAGCAAGACGACGACGAACA
>NZ_JASAUT010000137.1:0-4773 GCF_029952935.1 Bradyrhizobium sp. Mp19
CAGTTCAACCGCGTCGATCCCGACAACCGGCTCGTCGCCGCCGAGCTCGAGCGCCGTTGGGAGGCGGCTCTGAAGGATGCTCGAGCGGCAGAGGAGGCCCTGGCCCGTTTGAAGTCTCCCCAGGCTATCGCTCAGATCACCGTCGGCAACAAGGCGCTGAACGACAAAGTCGTCCGCCTCTCCGGCCGTCTGCCTGAGATCTGGACGGCCCCGAGCACGACCGACGGGAAACGCAAGGCGCTGCTGCGCTGTCTCATTGACAAGGTGATCCTCGACCGCGGCGAGCACGACGCCGTCAGGATGAGGATCGTCTTGGCGCGGCGGAGCCGTCACCGACATCGAGGTAAAGATGCGCGTCAACTCAGTAGCGGATCTCGCCCAAGGCGCGGAGATGCGAGAACGCGTGCTTGAGCTCGCCCGCGCCAAGATGCACGACGACGAGATCGCTGCCATATTGACGAGCGAAGGACAACGGTCACCAAGTTGCCCCGACAAGGTGCTGCCTATCACCGTCCAGCGCATTCGCTTGCACGCCGGCCTCAAGGGGCTTACCGAGCAACGTACACGATGGCGCCATTCAACCGACTTGCTCAGCGCACAGCAACTTGCCGGCGTATTGAACATTCCCGTGAATTGGCTCTACGTTCAGATCAGGCAAGGGCGCCTTTTGATCGATCGTCATCCTTCCGGCGCACATCTGTTCTCCAACACGTCGCGCGTGATTGAGGCTGTTCGAAAACTACGCAATCATGAGCTCAATCATCTCGATCTCAGAATCACTGAGCCTCACGAGGAGGGGCATCAACATGCGTAATCGAGCAGCATCGCGAGCTGCGTCGCACTGAGATGCACCACGCCATCGCGGATCGGCGGCCAGGTGAAGCGCCCCTGGTGCAGCCACTTCGTCACCAGCACCATGCCGCTGCCGTCCCACGCCAGAAGCTTCACTCGGTCCATGCGCTTGCTGCGGAACACAAAGACGTCGCCGCAATACGGGTTCGCACGCAGCGCTTCGCTAACCAGCGCCGACAGCGTGTGCACCGACTTGCGAAAGTCGACCGGCTGTGCCGCCAGCACCACCTTGAGGTCAGACCGTAATGCAATCAACGGATGCCCCGAAGCGCCGATAGCACTGTCGAAAGCGTCGCCAGCTCCACTCCGGGCTCGACCCGGATGCGTGCCCCGCCCACCTCGATCTCAATCATCCCGCCAAGCTTGCCTGGGGGCGATGCCATCTGCGGCAGCACCTTATGCGCGGACGCGAACCGGTCCGGTTCGTCTGCCGTCGCCGGACCGCTCTCGGAAGCGATCCGGACCGGCACGAAGCCTGGCGCCTGAAAGCTCGCTGCCGTCGCGAACTTGCGCCGCCACACCGTCAGCAGCCCACGGACAACGCCATGGCGCCGAGCGACCTCGGAAATATTGGCCCCTTCCTCGAAGCTCTCCGCCACGATCTGGGCCTTCTCTTCCGCCGTCCAGTGCCGTCGCCGACGCTGCCCCGTGATCACCTCGATCCGACGATAGGAGCCGCCTTCCTGCCTGGCATCAAGCATGGCTTCATGCATGGCATCTGCCATAGCCCACCTCCAAAAAAACAGGTCATACCAGGCTGTATCGCAGCTCATTCGCGCGATGCCCAGGTGGGGGGCTCATGCCGATTACTTTCAAACGAGCGTGGGGTAATATTGGGTCAGATGCATCACTCGGCTGACTCAGATCGAATTGAGCTCGACTGGACCGGCTGTTCGGCTGTTGCCTATTCCAGGCCGGGTGTCGCGGCGTTTGAATCGCAGGTCGGCTGACATGAGCCTTGGCAGGGAATTCCCGAGACGACGTGACGGCTCGAACGTCCCGTTCTGTCCAGCTTTGGCCACCAGATTCGCTGGCCGGGTTGGCAATGGCTTGGTTCGTCTCACTTGCAGACATTCCGCAACCGGCATTCTTAGACCGGCAGACGCGCGGGCTGAGCATCCGCCTTGCCTATGTCTGACAAGCGCAGGGGGTCAGATCGACCACGACGTCGGTTGTAGAGATGACGCCTCTGCGATGCGTAATCGCCAGCACGGTCACATCTTCCGCTAGGCTGCGAATATGGTCCATGATGTCCCGCTCGGTTCGCTCGTCAAGGGCGGAGCTGGCCTCGTCGAGAAGAAGGATCGCCGGCTCGCCATAGAGCGCACGGGCAATAGCAATACGCTGGCGCTCCCCGCCTGAAAGCTTCAAACCGCGTTCTCCAACGGTTGTTTCAAATCCTTCCGGCTGCGCCTCGATGAACGGGAGAATAGCGGCTTTTTCCGACGCGGTGCGAAGGCGTCCCTCATCGCGGGGCCGACCTAGCAGAATGTTGTCGGCCAGCGACACATTGAGCAACGTCACGTCCTGCGGCACGACAGCAACTGCAGCATACCAATCCGTGCGATCGATACCCGTTATATCGGTTCCATCGACCAGAATACGGCCGCAGTCCGGCTCGATTGATTTCAGGACGAGCCTAAAGATTGTCGACTTCCCCGATCCCGTTTCGCCGACCAAAAAAGTAATCCCGCCGCGTCCAGCCAAAAACGAGACGTTCGTAACGCCACGACCGTTTTCGTAGGCATAACCAACGTCCTCGAAAGATAGTTGGCCGGCGGAGGGCGTGAAATCATGAGTATGGGACGTTCGCCGCTCTTCTGGTGCGCCCCACAGTCTGGTGAGAGGAATGAGGTCGGCGCGCGACCTCGATGCGTCCGAGATCGCGCGCGCGACCATCTCGAAGGGCATACTGAGTTGGAGTATAAGCGTGTTGAACAGCACAATGTCGCCGATCGTGACCATGCCAGCCTGGTAGTCGGGAACCAGAAGGAGAAGAGTGACGGCAAATTGTAACGCGACGGCTAAGCCGAGCACGGCGATGTAGGGCAGTCGTTGAAGCACGTAGGCTCGACAGTTATCCCGCACCTCCCGCGCTTTCACCGTAAAGCGCTGGCTCATCCAGGCATGACTGCCAAAATGGCGCAACGTGTCCATGGCATTCATGACGTTGCCGACGAAACGCGCATTCTCTTGTCCGGCGTCGACGGCCCGGTCCAGAAATACGCGCGCCCGACGCGTCGAACTCCAGGTCAATGTAATCGCGGCAGCCCCATAGGCGACGACGATTGCGGCGATCTGAATATTGACGAGCGCACCTAGAGTAGCGATCGTAAGCAAAAGCTGCGTTGCAGCAGGGAAGAAGATCGTAGTTCCAAGCTGGACCATCGTGATCAACGCGCTGCGGCCGCGCGCGGCCGCACTCTGTATTTCCACGGGATTGTGCTCAAGGAAAAAGGCTGCGGTTTTTCTCAGGATTCGATCGAAAAAGCGAGTTGCAGCGATGAAGCCTAGGTTTTCTGCTGTCATAAAGGAAAGATACTGCAGCATACGCTGAAATGCGGAAGCAATGCCAAGCAGGACCGCATAGCCAGCGAGTCCCCAGGCGAGCACCGACGCGCCTTCACTGCGCGGCAGACGATCAATCAGAGACGAAAATACATAGGGGGCTACGACGCTGCTCGCGCTTGAGATCAGCACCACCGTGGCAACGACGAGAAGCAGGCACCGATCGGACCGCCAGTACGCATGCAAGATTTCGGAAATCGGCGACAACGCTGTGTACTTTGACATATCTGCGACACATCGAGGGAACGGCGCGCTTTGCTTTGCGCAGAGAGCGGCATGGCCTTGTCGCACGGTCTAGATTTCAAACGAACTCGCGTAAAGATGCTCGATGGCTGGCTCACCGAAATTTGCTATCGCTAACCGCCAGTGGACTTCAAATGAGCTCTGTCCAGCGCTGTCATGCAACCCCGCCAGTCTTGGTAGGTTGTCGCCCGGCGTCTCACATGAAATACGTCGTGTTGTGGCCGACAACTGACGCGCCACACTACCCGGCTTCTTACTGAAGCATAGGATGCCGAGACGACAAGAACCCGCTCCGTAAGCAACACGACATGAAGTGTGCAACTGCAGACACACGCAAACGGCCCGCGTCCGATGCAACTGAACTTCCTCTACCGGTTCTGCCGCCCCCTACTATTTAAGACACCAAAGGAACCTCTACCTAACGATAGTGCCACGGAGGGCTGGCTTTAAGATTGATTGCATCATTCTTCACGCTCTGTTGCCGCCCCTCACGCGAGGGGCGGCTCGAGTTTGTATCAAGAACAATGCTCAAGGCTACTCTGAGAATAGGTGATCTGAAAACCTTCGATCCTGCCGTCAGAGACTGCTCAATAGCAATTGGTGAAAGCTACATCCGGCCATTCCAGCATAAGAGCCTTGAGAGCTTGTTGCTAAAGAACTCCGACCAATGGTTCTTCGTCATACGGGAGCGTCAACGAGTAGCAGACGAGTTCGGCACCAACCCCATCGCCACAGCTAACGCTTCTGCGGATCAGCTTCGTCAGAGCTACCAACAATGCATGCACTGGCCGCTCGATTTTGTCGTGATCGAGGCCGCCCGCCGAGGTCCGCGCCTGCAGGTACGAGCTGGCCATATCGGCAGCCTGCCGATCTACTTCCACGTGGAGGAACGCACCCGTACGGTTACACTATCCTGGGATTTCGTCGATTTTTTGGGTACATCGCGAGCGATTGATGCAGAGATCATAGCTCATCACCTGTCGATGAGAACGTTTTACTCTGCGCGGCAGCCCTGCGCGGGGATTAACTTACCGAGTCGTCCGTGAAGATCGGCTAAGCGATTGAGGCAGAATCGCATTTGCTGGTGTGGACTGTTTTTGGATTGCAAGG
>NZ_JASAUT010000138.1:0-4367 GCF_029952935.1 Bradyrhizobium sp. Mp19
CGGATCGTAGCCATGTCGTTCTGTGAGCCAAGGAGTTGCCAGACATATTTGTCTTCCTAAGACCGCTTGGCCTCCCGGACTATGTGAGCCAAGGAGTTGCCAGACATATTTGTCTTCCTAAGACCGCTTGGCCTCCGACTGATCGGGGAGCTGGACAGCACGCCAAAGTACCTCACCAGCGATCGCAATTGCAGCTTTACGACAGGTCGCATCTTCAGGCCATTTGCAAAACCCGTTCACCAAGTTTGCCAGTCCTTGTTGGCTATAGTGAGGAAGTTGGTCAGCACGGTGCAGGAGCTCACTTGCGATCGCGATTGTGGCTTGACGAGAGACTGCCTCATCCGGCCATTTACTAAAGCCATTCACCAAATTTGCCAGATCCTGCTCGCCAAACTCATGAAACCGGGCGACCCGACGAAGAACTTCGCCTGCGATCGCAATCGTGACTTGACCACACGCCAGCTCTTCCGGCCACTTGCTGAAACCGTTCACCAGGATGGCCAATCCCTGCTGAGGAAACTCGCAGAGCCTGCCGGAACGATGCAGAATTTCGAGTGCAAGCGTGGCTGCTGCTTGGCGCGAAGCCGCCTCATCCGGCCACTTGCTGAATCCGTTGACCAGGCTCACCAATCCTTGCTGTGTAAAGTCGGAGAGTTGGTGATGGCGGCCTGCGCGCCGAATGACATCGCCCGCAATTGCAACCGCCGCCTGGCGAAAGTCTGCTTCTTCCGGCCATTTGCTGAAGCCGTTTATCAGCGCCGCCAGGCTCAGATTGTTCAACTCTTGAAGCGGCCTGCTTTCCTCGCGACAAAACTTCGCTATTCTGATCGCCCCTTTGCGACATTCTGCTCTGTTGGAATGCCGACCGAATGATGCGGCGAATATGGAAAGGGCTCTTATCCCGATTTTTCCAATCAGCGCATGGTCAAGCAGCGACACGCGAGAAGCTATTCTTTCGCAAACGTCCCGGCCGACCTGACCTCCGGCCTTCCGGCTCACCGCATTGCATGTCGTGGCATATCCCCACGATCTCCCGGCACGGATGCTTTCCTCGAAATTCGGCAGGAATCTAGACTGAAACTCAAGCGCAGCCTTTTGCAGAAAGACCGGATGGTCCGCCTTGCGCAGCTGCTTGTCGCGCGCAACCACCACAGTTGAGAATTCAACGATGTCGCGAGCACAATCGATCTCGCTTAGCGCCGTCGTCAGATTGGCTTGAGTAGACATGGGATCTTCCGAGCTTTCACCGCGGCGCCTTGTCCAGCCACAAGCTCAATGCGACTAGTCACCGCTTATGGCTGAATGTTTACCGCCTACGCAGTTGAAGCATCTCTTGCGAGGGCCGGCTGTTCACTCGGCGGGCCCTCACTGCACAGCGAGGAAACGTGATTAAAGCAGTTGTCAGAGACATCCTGCTGCGCGCATCACTCCATCACCTCATGACATATCACGGCTCCGGTTGTTGCAGCGCGATTGACAACGGCCAGCACAGCAGCCCCCTCCCCGCCGATGGACCCAAGGTCCTGCCCATGGCCCGCAAGCGACAATGTCGGCAATTAGGAAGCCATCCCTGTCCGATCATGCTGAACCATTCGACGCCCGTCCTGCCTGCGTTTGTCTTTGCGAGACTACAACCTGACGCAGCGTGGGGTTCAAGCTACTAAATTGGTATCGAAGCGTGGCGTTGCCCAGCCGACTATCGCAGCGGCTAGCAATGGGGCGTCCATTCAGTTCGACACGATTTCGAGTGACATTCACCCAGTGAGGTCCTGCGCTCGCTCCCGCGCTTCGTTCTATCGGGGCGCGCCCCGGATATCGCGGTAACGCTCGTTTTATCTATGGAAGAAAACATTGCCGCCATGCCCTTTCCGGGATGTTGGTGAGCGCGCGCACCTTACCCATAGACATGCTCGTTGGGAAACGCTTGTAATGGTGCGACGGCCAACGACACTGACCAGTCAAGGAAACCGCGAGAGTGCAATGACGCTGCACACGCCGCTGGGGGGCAACATCGATCGCCCCTGGAACGCAGGAATTCCTCAACCCGGACGATCGTAGCGCCGAAAACCCGCAGCAATCCGCAGCAAATTCCGGTCACGCCCCCAGCGTAAGGTGATATCGGTTGATAACAGTCTTGAATACATCGAACCGCTCGCCACATCCGCCAAGCAATGGCGACGAATCGCACAGGTACAACTCCGTCGGCATGAATGCCGACGGAGCGACTACGCAGTGCTGACGCGTACGCGTTGTACCTTCAATGCCCAAGTGAACTGCATCTGTGATGACTTCGATTGATGATAGATTAAGTGAAATCAGATGGGTACGAAACGAGATCTGGCGCTGTCGTAGATTGCTTAAGACGGAACTGCCTCGCGAGGAGAGTGCTGCCGTTGAGAAGCGTCTGCTTGAGCAGCTTTCCGCCTTTGAACGGCTCTTGACGACCGCATTTCCTCTGGTCTTGAGCCCTTCAGTGAACTCAACCAAAAGCAGTCCCATCAGTTCAAGTGAATCCACTGAAACGCTCGTTGAGAACGCCGCAACGGCATCAACCGATTCCTTCCGGATCTCGATCGGCAGTTAATGCGAGCATTTTGGAGAAACACCCCCGCTCCGATGCCTCACTCTCGATGCAGGATCGGAACGTTGTTGACGCCTCGTTTTTTCGGCCCAACGTTTCTCTCCGCCGCGGTTGGCATCACGCGGCGACATTCGACACGCAAGCCTTTGAAATTGTCCCTAAGACAAAACATGGCCGCGTCCATATCGCTACGCCCCGTAAAACGGTCACAGAATCGCATCACGTCTGGTCTGCAAGACGTCAAGATCTCTTCCAATCTTCGTTCTCGCGCGCTAGCGTATCCCGTGACCCACGTGGCTGCGATCGCAACAAGGGCGGTGGCATGGCGAGGCGCGCGGTAAGCCCAACCCGTTCGTCGCTTTTGGCTCAACAGAACTCTCTTAAGCTGCATAACCTTCAGTATTGTTCTTTGCCTCGCAAGTATTGTCTGTTTAGGAAAGTAGGTCGCCCGCATCGACACGAGCGGCCGGCGTCATTTGCGGGACTTCCGACTCATCGTTGCATCGGGTGTCAGGCCTTGCTGCCACGATCAAAACGCAACGCAGGCTGGCTGCATTTGCAGCGGACGGAGCCCAATTTAGGTATTGTGTTTAAGCTTGTGACATTCGCGACGTAGTCCCCAACATGACATTTCTGCAAAGGCGGCAGATCCTGCTTGGCACTGCCTACAACCTGACGCTACGGTCGATTCAAGCACTTTGATCGTCGAACAAGTGTCAATACGCAGCAAAACAGCACATCCATATCTTGGCGGGAGCTCGCAAGGAGAGTTCCTCGGCAATTGCACGCTTCACTGGACGCAGCGTATACGAAGCCTTATCCAACGACGGCCGATAACTGCTCGGCCACGCTGGAACGCAACGCATAGTTGATGGATTCGCAAGGTCACACGATTTCGTCGCGTCAAATGACGCGACGAATTGCGTCGATGCTCCGCGTTTTTGCTCAGCGTCCGATCTAGCAGGCTGTTGAAAAAGGTACTCGCCGCCAACCGGCGAGCGTGATTCATTGGCTCCGACGAGATTCGGAGACGGGGCGTGCGCGGTGGCGATAATCGAACGGGCGAGTTGTTCAGCTACGTCGACCTGGAGGCACGGGTACGGCGTGATCATCCGCTGCGAGCGATCCGGAGGATTGTGAACGAGGCGCTGTCAGAGCTGGAGCGCGAGTTTGCCGCGCTCTATTCGCCGATTGGGAGGCCGTCGATCCCGCCGGAGAAGCTGCTGCGGGCGATGCTGTTGCAGGCGTTTTATTCGATCCGCTCGGAGCGGCTTCTGATGGAGCGGCTGGAATACGACCTGCTGTTCCGCTGGTTCGTCGGCATCGGCGTCGATGACGCAGCCTGGGACCATTCGGTGTTCTCGAAGAACCGCGACCGGCTGCTGGAAGGCGACATCGCGGCGAAGTTCCTGGCGGCGGTGCTGGCGCAGCCCAGGGTGAAGAAGCTGCTGTCGAGTGATCACTTCTCGGTCGATGGCACGCTGATCGAGGCCTGGGCCTCGATGAAGAGTGTCAAGCCGAAGGACGGCTCCGGCGAGCCGCCGGCGCAAGGCGGCCGCAATGCTGATGCGGACTTCCACGGCCAGAAACGCTCGAATGACACCCATGCTTCGACCACCGATCCAGACGCCAGGCTGTATCGCAAGGGCAAAGGCAAGGAGACGAAGCTGTGCTTCATCGGGCACGGGCTGATGGAGAACCGCCACGGTCTAAGTCGGATCGTAGCCATGTCGTTCTGTGAGCCAAGGAGTTGCCAGACATATTTGTCTTCCTAAGACCGCTTGGC
>NZ_JASAUT010000139.1:0-4117 GCF_029952935.1 Bradyrhizobium sp. Mp19
ATCCGAGGCGATGGGCCTGGAGCGTGATGACGTCGACCTCGACGCCGGCGTGCTGACGGTCCGGCTGACCAAGTTCGCCAAGTCGCGGCTCGTGCCATTGCATCCGACGACGAGAACCGCGCTGCGCGACTACGCCCACCGGCGCGATGCGCTGCTCGGATCACGCTGCGGCTCGACCTTCTTCGTTGCCGAACAGGGAGGCCGATTGCTGCACCAGTACGTTCATCGCGTCTTCTGGCGATTGTCCAGAGAGATCGGGCTGCGGCGCCCAGGTGATCGTACCGGCCCACGCGTGCACGACTTCCGTCATCGCTTCGCCATCCGGACGCTGCTCGACTGGTATCGTGAAGGCAAGGACGTCGAGCAGCAACTCCCAGTTCTCTCCACTTACCTCGGCCACGCCTGCGTGCGCGATACTTACTGGTATCTCTCGGCCTGCCCCGAGTTGATGGAAGAAGCGGCGCGGCGTCTCGATCGGCGGTGGGAGGTGACGCCATGAAGCCTGCCTGCAATGTCGCCACGTTGATCGAGCGCTTCTTCACCGAGCGCCTCATGCGCCAGCGCAATGTTAGCGCCAACACGATCGCCTCCTACAGGGACACGTTCCGGCTGCTGTTCTTGTTCGCACAGGTGCAGCTGCGGAAGTCCCCATCGGCCCTGACGCTCGCCGATCTGGATGCAACGTTCATCGGCGCGTTCCTCACCGATCTCGAGGTAAAGCGCGGCGCCAGCGCGAAGACGCGTAACCTGCGTCTGACGGCCATCCGATCCTTCTTCAGGTTCGTGTCCTTCGAGGAACCGGCACACAGTGCGCTGATCCAGCGCGTGCTCGCCATACCGAGCAAACGCCATGACAAGCGACAGGTGCACTTCCTGACGCGCCCCGAGATCGAGGCGGTTCTCGCCGCGCCCGATCGAACGACGTGGCTTGGTCGCCGCGATCACACCTTGCTGCTGGTCGCGGCCCAGACGGGCTTGCGCCTCTCAGAGCTGACTGGCCTTGACCGGGATGCCGTCCACCTCGGGTCTGGTGCACACGTACGATGCGTCGGTAAAGGGCGGAAGGAGCGGACCACTCCGCTGACCACACTCGCTCGGTGTGCGCTCCAGGCATGGCTCAAGGAACCGTTGCGGAAAGGAGCAACAGCGTTGTTCCCGAACGTGCACGGGGGCCGGCTCAGTGCCGATAGCGTCCAGTCCCTGCTGGGAAAGCATGTTCGTGTCGCTCACAAGAGTTGCCCGTCTTTGAAGGCCAAGAGCGTGTCACCGCACGTGCTGAGGCACAGCGCTGCGATGGAACTGCTGCAAGCCGGCGTCGACTGCTCCGTGATCGCGCTGTGGCTCGGTCATGAATCGGTCGAGACGACGCAGACGTACCTGCACGCCCACCTCGCCCTGAAGGAAGCTGCCCTGGCGAAGCTCAAGCCGTACGAGCGCGGCAAGCGAACCCGCTTCCAGCCGAACGACCACCTACTCGCCTTCCTCGAGGCGCTCTGAACGACCAGACTATGCCGAATGGAACGGGGCTGCCCTGCACGCGATCGACGGTGCCAGCGTGACAACGGCGTGCCATACCAAATCCGTTCGGCATAGTTCGGCGGGCGGCATAAACCTGCAAGATGAACGACGTTGATCCGCAAGCCTGGCTCGCTGACGTGTTGGCCAGGCTTCCAGATCACCCCGTCAACAGAGTCGCCGACCTGCTCCCGTGGAATTGGAAGGCGACCCAACAGTCCAAAGCGGCCGCTGCCTGAGGCGCCGCGGCAGACCGGCGCGACTAGCCAGGGTGCTGGCCGGATGCGTACTTTTTAGCCGCGTTCGCCGCAAGTAATCCTCGCTATACAGGCTGGCCTATCTGGCTTGACGCGCGCCTGATGTCGGATACGCGCTCCCACCCGGTCGTGCGCGATGGTGGCTGGGAAGCTCTGATCGTCGCGATTAACAACGACATGGCGCATCGCTTCGAGTTCTTCAGGCTTGAGCCAACCGGTCAATTCTACCTTCGGCGGCTCTTGCAGGATGATGCCGTGCCTCATCGCCTGCCGGCGGGCGTGCTCCTCGATCCAATCTTGATGATTTACCGCATGACCGAAGCGATTGCCGTCGGCATCGCCGTCGCCAAAGGTCTTGGATGGTCCGATCCAGCTGTTCTTGGGTTCATGTTCCGCTGGCGGAAATTGAAAGGACGGCGCCTTGATAGCTGGTCCAATCCTGCAGTTTACGTGCAGGGCGGGGGAGCTGCACAGCAAGACGAGGTAACGACCTTCATATCTCTACCGCTTTCAACTCCGAGTTCGGCCATTCCAGCCCTTGTTAAAGCGGCGGCCGAAGAGCTGTTCGTCGCCTTTGATGGGACAAGCCTTTCGCAAGCGACCTATGATGAACAAGCTAGGCGTCTTCTTGATCGCCGTTTGACTTGAATTCGTTAGCGGCGATCGAAGCGGGAGCGGGAGTCCTCCAGCTCGTCGTCATCCTCATCTTCCTGCTGCTCAAGCGATAGCAGAATAAGGGCGTAACCCTGCTGCTGCTGATAAACCTGTTCGAACAACGTCGGCGCCTTGTGCCCACGCGAGACGTCAAACCACAACGCAGCGTCGGTTTCTTCGATCTCGCTGGCGACCGATACTGTGTGCTGCTTACGCATCAGCAGCGAGTGCCTGGGAACGGGATCGCCCCAGCGCACCGTGATGAAGGGAAAATCAGTCTTGCGTGAAAAATAGCGCTGGACGCGGCCATTATGCGTGACAACAAAGGCGATAGGTTCATGTCGATAATCGACATAAGCCCGTCCCATGACTTCTTTGCTGACTTCATATTGGTGGGCGAGCCGCACAACGTCCCGCAGATCAGGATCCTTGCTCGCATTGGCCTGCTTTCGAAAGATCGGCGGCGGGACCAACAACAGTGACGAAAACCGATTGGCCTCCGCTTCCCAGCGGATACGCCGATCCGCAATCTTCGGATCCAGAGCCAGGAGGTCCTTGAGCGAACAGAGAAAACGATCATCCTTGCCGGGCAGATGAGTCGGAATCAGGAAATGACCGAGCTCATGTCCGATGGTGAAGCGCCTGCGCTCCTTGCGCAGGTTTTCATTGACGAGAATGACGCCCGTCGACTTGGTCGCGTTTGTTACCAGCCCGCCGATAAAACCGTCGCTCTCCATCTCCTCGATCTTGGTGACGCCGAGCTGAAGCGCGAGCCTTTCAACCGGAACAGGTTATCGGCAGATCAGGCTCAGCTTTGAGAATCTCGATCACCAGGCGTTCGGGAGAGCCGGCGTCGGCCAAGTCGATGCGGGTGACGGGCAATGCTAGTCCTTTGTGCTCTTGAGACTGCGCATCACAGCTTCGATCGTCTTGCGATCCTTTTCGCTTAAGGACTTCAGATCGCGGTAAAGCGCCACCAGCTCCGAAGGTTCGCTCTCGGCATTCGGGTTCTCACCGATCAGATCGGAAACGCTGACACGAAAATGGGTCGCGAGCCTTTCAAGCAGCTCGCGTGAGGGATTGGCGCTGTTGCCCTGCTCCATATCCCAAATATGCGTCTTCGAGGTCTGCACGCCATCGGCCACTTGCTGCAGCGATTGCCCGCGCGCGATCCTCAACTCCTTCAGTCTGGTTGCAAACGACATCCAACTTCCTTCGTGATTCCAGCAGCTTATAGGCCGTTTCGTTCGATTTGTCGATACGGAACTGTGCCGACTTGACGATGAGTCCATTAGATAATACAGTACGATTCCATACAGACCGGAAATCGCCGTTCCGGTTCCAAACTCGCGAAGGATCCCTATGAACGATGCTCATCATCACAAGGTTCGCATCCATATCGATCGCGAACCCTATTAATCGCCGACCCCTACTCAGGGGGAGGCGCTCTACAAACTGGCCGACATCAGCAAGCACCGGATGCTGTTCCGGGAAGTTGACGGCAATCGTGAAGACAAGCCGGTGCCGCGGGACGCGACCGAAATCGTCCTGACGGAAGACGAGCACTTCTACAGCGAGGAGTTCGTCATGATCATCGTTGAGGGCACGCCGCACTGAACCGCCCCGGGATTGCCGGAGGCCATTTGGTTTGAGTCACGCGGCTATACCGAACTCCTCGGTCTGCGCATAGT